>JBBRTJ010000001.1:0-114193 GCA_038244535.1 Acidimicrobiales bacterium
AGTTCGGGCCTCGCTTGGGATCGAACACCGTGACCATGCCCTCGAAGCGGAAGATCGAGCCGATCACGACCGGGATGCCGAGCTTCACGGACGCGTCGTTCAACAGGTAGCGGCTGGGGAAGTTGTCGGCGCCGTCGATGATCACGTCGTAGCCGTCGAGCAGCTGCATCACGTTGTCCTGCGCCAGCCGGGTGTCGTAGTCGACCACGATCACGTCGGGGTTCTGCAGGGTCAGGGTCTTCTTGGCCGAGTCGACCTTGCGGTCACCGATGCGATCGGTGTTGTGCAGGATCTGGCGCTGGAGGTTGGAGGCATCGACCTCGTCCATGTCGACGATGCCGATCGTGCCCACGCCCGCAGCTGCAAGGTAGAGGGCGGCGGGCGAGCCGAGGCCACCGGCACCGAGCATGAGGACCTTGGCGTCGAGCAGCTTCTGCTGACCCTCCATCCCCACCTCGGGCAGCAGCAGGTGGCGCTGGTAGCGGTTGCGCTGCTCGGGCGACAGCAGGGTCGGCACCTTCCACGCCCGTCCCTCGTCCTTCCACTTGCCGAACCCGCCGGCCATCGAGACGACGTCGGTGTATCCCAACTCGCCCAGGGTCCGGGCTGCGAACGCCGAGCGGACGCCACCAGCGCAGTAGACGACGACCGGCGCCGCCTTGTCGCCGAGGCGCCCCTCGACCTGGGCTTCGAGGTGCCCACGAGGGATGTGCACCGCGCCGGGGATCGCCCCCTGGTCGTGCTCGTCGGGCTCACGCACGTCGAGCACGACGGTGCCGGCCCGCTCGATGAGCGACGCGGCACCAGCGGTGTCGACTTCGCGGATCTCGCTCTTGGCCTGGTTCAGCAGGTCGCGGAAGGTCGCCATGGGCAAAAGGCTACCTGTTTGGTCAGGATTCCTCCACCGCACGGACCCCGGCGACGAGCCGAGGCAGCAGGTCGCCGATCGATCCCCGCAGCACGACGTCGGCCAGCGCGTCCTGACGCGTCGGCTCGAGGTTGACGATGACGACGCGTGCGCCGGCCGCCTTGGCCCGGGGCACCGCGTTGGCCGCTGGGTAGACCTGCAGGCTGCTGCCCACGGCGAGCAGCACGTCGGCCCGCTCCGCGGCACCGAGCGCGGCGGCGATCACCTCGGGCACGAGCGCCTGGCCAAACGAGATCGTGGCCGACTTCACGATGCCTCCGCACACGAGGCACGCGGGATCGTCCTCACCGGCGCGCACCCGATCAAGGGTCTCGGCCATGGGCCGCTCGTCGCCGCACTCCCAGCACGCCGTGCGCCACATGGTCCCGTGCACCTCGTGCACCCGTTCGGCGGCCACGCCCGCCCGCTGGTGCAGCCCGTCGACGTTCTGCGTGATGACCGCGTGCAGGCGCTCGGTGCGATCGAGGGCGGCGAGCGCGCGGTGGCCGCGATTGGGCTCGGCCGACCACACCGGCGACGCGATGCGGTTGCGCCAGGCCCGCCGGCGAACGTCGGGGTCGTTCAGGTAGTGCTCGAGCGTGGCCAGCTTCTCGGCCTCGGGGTCCTTGGTCCACAGGCCGTTCGGACCCCGGAAGTCGGGGATGCCGGACTCGGTCGAGATCCCGGCGCCGGTCAGGACCACGATGCATCGCGCATCGGCAAGCCAGCCCGTGACGAGGGCGATGGTGTCGTCGGAGGCGGTCTCGGTCATCGCCGCGGTTCGACCCTTGACGGATGAGTGAAACTGCATGAAACTTCATGGAGCTTCACCTGAAGCGGCGGACAACTTCTCTCGGAGGCACCCATGTCGACCCTCACCAGCGCGGCGGCGCTGCCGGACGCCCTGACCACACCCACCCTCGTGATCCTCCCCTGGCTCGACCCCGTGGTCGAGTCCGTCGGACACGACCCGCGGTCACCCTATGTCGAGCGCTTCTGGCTCGGTGTGCTCGGACCGAGCACGACCTGGTTCCTGCGCCACGTCGCCACCACCTTCGACGTGCACCCCGATGGCTTCGAGCTCGACACGGCCGAGGTGGCCGGCGCGCTGGGCCTCGCCGGCAAGCTCGGCCGCGACGGCGTCTTCACCCGGACCCTGGCCCGCAGCATCACCTTCGGGCTGGCCGCCCAGCACCCCTACGGGCTCCAGGTGCGCCGGATGCTCCCTCCGGTGAGCCAGCGCCTGCTCGCGCGCCTCCCGGCGACAGTGCAGGAGGCCCACCGCACCTGGGCGACTGCGGAGCGAGCGGCCAACGGCGCCATCGAGCAGCAGCGGCGCCGGGCTCGTTCGCTGGCACTGTCGCTGGTCGAGCTCGGTGACGACGCGGGGACCGTGCACGACCAGCTCCGCTCGTGGCGCTTCCCGCCGGCCACCGTCGACGATGCGATCAGCTGGGCGCTGGCGCGCAGCTACGGGTCGTCCGGGGAGGGTGCGGCCAGCGAACCGCCCACTGCCGCGTAGGCGCCGTAGGCGGCGTCGGCTCGCCGAGGCGGCGGATGCAGGGGTTACCGGGGCCCCGCGCTTGACGGTGGGCAAGCGGGCGGTGGGGTCCGCGGTCGCAGTGCAGGGGCTCGGACTCTGACGGTGTCTGGGTAGGTCTCGTCAACCCCACATCTGATGATGCGGGGGGAGTCGGGTAACTGTGTCACAGGGCTCACGTACAGTTGTTCGTATGGACGTGGCGGAGGTGAACGAGCTGGTGGCGGGGGTGGCGACGGTCTCGCCGCCGCCGGCCGTGACCGCGACGAGCTGACCGCGGCGGTGGACGGGTTGCGTCGGGTGAGGGCCTGGGTTGAGTCGTCAGAAAGAGCGGTGACGGCGCTGTTGGCGAAGGTGACGTCGTGTCCTGAGACGGTGCTGGCCACGGCTGGGCATCGTTCCCTGCACGACGCTGACCGGGTCGCCGAGCGATCCTCAACCTCTACCACGTGGCCGGCGTTCGGCGCCGCGTTGGCCGCCGGACCGGTCAACGCCGAGCACCTCGACGTGATGAGCCGGGCGTGGCGGCGCCTCGAGCCAGCGCAGCGGCCTCTGCTCGCTGCCGCTGCCGCCCGGTTGGCCCGAGTGGCGGCCCGATCGACGGCCGCCGAGCTCGAGGACGTCGTCAAGGCTGAGGTCGCCCGGTTGGAAGCCGACGGCGGGATGGCGCGTCTGGAACGTCAACGGCGGGCGACCCGGTTGCGCACCTGGGTGGACCGCGGACGGCATGTGGCGCCTCTCAGGCGCCTATGACCCGGTCACCGGCGTGAAGCTCAACGCCCGGTTGACCGCCACGATGCGGCGCCTGTTCGCTGACGCCACCCCAGACACGTGCCCGACCGACCCGAGCGAGAAGCACGCCCACCTCCAAGCGCTCGCCCTCGCCTCGCTGCTCAAGACGGAAGCTTCCGGTAGCAGCGACTCCGGGGACAGCGACAACTCCGACAGCGGCGGCTCCGACCGCGGCGACGTGCGCCAGGCGGCAGCGGCACACGCGCCCCCCGAGTTCATCGCCGTGATCGACGCCCGCACCGTGACCGCCGACGGGCACGCCACGGTCGATTGGGGGTTACCGGTCGAGGTCCCCTGGGCGGTGCTGGTGGAACTGGCCGGCCAGGGCGAAGTTCTCCCAGTGATCGTCAACGGCGGCATCGTGCTCTCCGCCCCCGGCCGCCTCAACCTGGGCCGCACCACCCGACTCGCCAACCGAGCCCAACGCCGAGTCCTACGAGCCCTCTACCCCACGTGTGCGATGCCGGGATGCGCTGTGCGCTACGCCCACTGCAAGGTCCACCACGTCTGGTGGTGGGAGAACGGCGGTGGCACTGACCTCGACAACCTGGTCCCCCTGTGCTCGAGACACCACCACGCCGTACATGACCTCGGCTGGGCCCTGGTTCTGGCCGCCGACCGCACCCTCACCATCACCTACCCCGACCACACCACCGTCACCGCCACCCCGCCCCGCCGTGGGCCGCCCCTAGCGGCCGCCCCGCCACCGCAAACCCGAACCAACCCACCGCTCAAGGAGGCGTCATGAACCCGAACCGACCCCTGAGCGGCGACGGCGCGGCAAACCGGCGTGCCTCGCTGGTGGGCGGGCGATCGCCCGTGGGCTCACGCGGCGCTTCGCGTTCGAGAGTGGGTTCGGTTGAGCGGGTAGGTGCCGGGCACGGCATCGGCGCCGCGATGCCACCCACGATGCCCCGCCTCGGACGCACCATCACCAGATGGGCCAGCCAGATCACGGCGTGGCATCGCTCCCATCACACCCACGGGCCGACCGAAGCAATCAACGACGTGGCCAAACGCATCAAGCGGGTCACCTTCCGGCCCGTCAACCTCCGGCACCACCGGGTTTGCAGCCTCCTCCTCCACGCCGATAACCCGACTGGTCACGGCTCCCAACGATCCATCCTGAGACGCGGAGAGCCCGGTAACCAGCGGCCTGGGTCGGTCAGCTCGCCGTGGGCGGCGTGAACGCTTCGAGCAGCTCGATGAAGGTGCGCACGCCGAACGCCGTGCCGCCCTTGCTGAGCCAGCCGTCGTCGGCCTCGGCGTTCATCGGGCCGGCGATGTCGAGGTGGGCCCACGGCACCTCGCCGACGAACTCCTTCAGGAAGAGCCCTGCGGTGAGGGCACCGCCGTAGGGCCCGCCGATGTTCTTGAGGTCGGCCACGTTGGAGTCGAGGAGCTTGCGATAGTCGGCGGGCAGGGGCAGGCGCCAGACCGCCTCGTCGGCCCGGTCGGCCGCCGCCTGCACCTGGCCGACCCAACCATCGTGGTTGCCCATCACCCCGGCCACCTTCTGACCAAGGGCGACAAGGCAGGCACCGGTCAGGGTGGCGATGTCGACGATGGCGTCGACGCCGTCCTCGACGGCCAGAGCGAGCCCGTCGGCCAGCAGCAGGCGGCCTTCAGCGTCGGTGTTGTGGATCTCGACCGTGGTGCCGTTGCGGATGGTCAGCACGTCACCGAGCTTCATGGCGGAGCCGGACGGCATGTTGTCGGTGCACATCAGGTAGCCGATGACCTTGACCTTGGGCTTGATCACCGGCAGCACCGACATCGCAGCAAGTACGTCGGCGGCGCCGGTCATGTCCATCTTCATGATCGCGTGCATGGCGTCGGAAGGCTTGAGCGAGATGCCGCCCGAGTCGTAGGTGACGCCCTTGCCGACCAGGGCCACGGTGCCGATCGGGTTGCGAGGGGACCAGGTGAGCTTGACGACTCGCGGCGGCTGCGTCGAACCCTGGTTGACGCCGAGCACACCGCCGAGAGCGAGGTCGGCGATGGCGACCTCGTCGAGCACCTCGACCGAGAGCCCGGCCTGGGCGCCGACGCGGACCGCCACCTCGGCGACGTCGACCGCGGTCATGTAGGCGGGCGGGCTGTTCACGAGGTCACGGGCCAGGCACACCGCGTCCCCGATGGCGCACCCTCTCTCGGCGCCGAGCTGGGCGGACTTGGCGCGCGGCGCGGCGGCCAGCAGGGTGGCGCGGCTGAGGCCGGCGTCGCCCTTGTCCTTCTTGAGCTCGACGTAGCGATACGAACCGAGCACCAGGCCCTCGGCCACAGCTTGTGCCGCCGCCTTGGCCTCGACGTCGGACGCATCGACCAGCGCGGTGGCGAGCCAGGTTCGCTTGCGGGCGGCCCGGGCCAGCGCCGCGGCTGAACGGCGCAGCGTCGCCGCGGTGACCTTGCCGGGCTCGCCCATGCCGACGGCCACGAGCAGCGTGCCCTCGGCGCCCGCCAGGGCGTGGGTCTCGCCGACCTTGCCCTCGAAGCCGAGGCTGGCCAGCGCGGCCCGGTTCAGCCCGAGCGTGCGCGGCACGGGGCCCAGGGTGTGCACGGGGACCCCGATCACGTCGGCCCCCTTCGGGGTTCTCGGCGCGACATCGAACGAGATGGTCATCGTGAGCCTTTCGTAGTGGTGCCGCTCAGCCGCTTCGGGCCGTGAGCGAGTCGCCCTCGTGCCAGCGGGCCATGGTCCACAGCAGGTCGGAGAGCCGGTTGAGGTAGGGGACGACGAGTGACGGTGCCTCGGCGGCCACGAGGCTGTGACGCTCCGCCCGGCGCACCACGGTACGGGCGAGGTCGAGCAGCGCCGCCGTGCGGTTGCCGCCGGGCACGACGAACTCGGTCGGCGGCTCGAACCGCTCGGACAGGTCGTCGATGAGCACCTCGAGGGCCACGATCATCTCGGCCGTGACCGCCGACGCGCCCGGTGTCAGCTTGGAGCGGTTCGCCGGCGCCGTGGCCAGCTCGGCCATCAGCACCCACAGGTCGCGCTCGATGGCGATCAGCATCGAGTCGAGCTCGGTACCGGGGCCGGCGTCGGCTCGGGCCAGCCCGAGCACGGCTTGCGCCTCGTCGACGGTGCCGTAGGCCCGGGGGAGCTCGCTGTCCTTGCGGACCCGACCTCCGTAGAAGAGCCCGGTCGTGCCGTCGTCGCCTTGCTTGGTGTAGATCCGTTCGCGGGCCATGGGGTGCCGAGGTTACCGGGCACCTCTGACGCCCTCGTCGTCGAAGCCCGGCCGGTACCCTGGTCAGATGCCCGATCAGCCCTACCTCGACGCCGTCGCCGAGCGCGTCATCGTCTTCGACGGGGCCTTCGGCACCTACGTCCAAGGGCTCGACCTCGGACCTGACGACTTCGGCGGACCTGACCTCGAAGGGTGCAACGAGCTCCTGGCCGTCACCCGGCCCGACGTGATCGCCGGCATGCACGACGCGTTCTTCGCGGTCGGCGTCGACGCCGTCGA
The DNA here is from genome assembly GCA_038244535.1 of Acidimicrobiales bacterium. Classification (GTDB taxonomy): domain Bacteria; phylum Actinomycetota; class Acidimicrobiia; order Acidimicrobiales; family Ilumatobacteraceae; genus JBBRTJ01. The sequence continues at coordinate 6,713 of JBBRTJ010000001.1, forward strand.
GACGGCGACGTTCGGCGCGTTCTCCACCGTCCTGGCCGAGTACGGGATCGCCGACCGCACCCGCGAGATCAACGTCGGCGCAGCGCACATCGCCCGCGACGTCGCCCGCGCCTGGTCGGCCGACGGCCGCACCCGCTACGTCGCCGGCTCGATCGGCCCGGGCACGAAGCTGCCCTCGCTCGGCCACATCCGCTACGCCGACCTGCGCGACACCTACGAAGAGCAAGCGCGTGCGCTGCTCGAGGGCGGCGTCGACCTCTTCCTCATCGAGACGTGCATGGACCTGCTGCAGGTCAAGGCCGCCGTGGTGGCCTGCCGGCGGGCGATGCGCCACGAGGGACGCGAGGTGCCGCTCCAGGTTCAAGTCACCATGGAGACCACCGGTCGCATGCTCGTGGGCTCCGAGATCGGCGCCGCCCTGGTGGCCATCGCCGCGCTCAAGCCCGACGTGTTCGGGCTCAACTGCGCGACCGGACCACGCGAGATGACCGAGCACCTCCGCCACCTGTCGCAGCACTCACCGCTGCCCATCTCGGTGCTGCCCAACGCCGGCCTGCCCAGCGTCGTCGATGGGCACACCCACTACGACCTCACGCCCGACGAGCTCGCCGCCCATCACACGCGCTTCGTCAACGAACTGGGCGTGCAGGTGGTCGGCGGCTGCTGCGGCACGACGCCCGAGCACCTTCGCAAGGTCGTCGAAGCCGTAGGCGGCGCCACGCCGGCGCGACGCCAGCCCGACGTCGAGCCGAGCGTCACCTCCATCTACTCGCCGGTGTCGTTCCGCCAGGAGAGCTCGTTCCTCATCATCGGCGAGCGCACGAACGCCAACGGCTCCAAGGCCTTCCGTGATGCGATGCTCGCCGAGGACTGGGACCTCTGCGTCAAGATGGCGTCCGACCAGATCCGCGAGGGCGCCCACGTGCTCGACGTCTGCGTCGACTACGTCGGCCGCGACGGCGCTGAGGACATGGACCAGATCGCTGGTCGCTTCGCGACTCAGGCCAGCGTGCCCCTCGTGCTCGACAGCACCGAGCCACCCGTGCTCCAAGCCGCGCTCGAGCACATCGGCGGCCGCGCCATCCTGAACTCGGCCAACCTCGAAGACGGCGAAGCGCCAGGCTCTCGGCTCGACCGGGTGTTCGGCCTTGCCGCCGAGCACGGCTGCGCCGTCATCTGCCTGCTGATCGACGAGCGCGGCCAGGCGCGAGACGTCGAGTGGAAGCTCGAGATCGCCCACCGCATCCACCGCCTAGCCGTCGACCGTTACGGGCTCAGCGCATCCGATCTCATCTTCGACGCGCTCACGTTCCCGTTGTCCACCGGGGGCGACGACCTGCGCCGTGACGCGCTGCACACGATCGAGGCGATCCGGCGCATCAAGGCCGAGATCCCGGGCTCCTTCACCACCCTCGGGGTGTCGAACGTGAGCTTCGGCCTGTCCCCCCCGGCGCGCCACGCCCTCAACAGCGTCTTTCTTCACGAGTGCGTGCAGGCGGGGCTCGACTCGGCCATCGTGCACGCCGGCCGCATCATGCCGCTCAACAAGATCCCGGCCGAGCAACTCACGGTCTGCCTCGACCTCATCCACGACCGCCGGGCTCCTGGTTACGACCCTCTCACCGAGCTGCTCGAGGTGTTCGCCGACGTCAAGAGCGCGAACGTCGTCAGGGAAGACCGCTCTGGGTGGTCTGTCGAGCAGCGGTTGAAGCAGCGGATCATCGATGGCGAGCGTGACGGGCTGAGCATCGAGCTCGACGAAGCGCTGGCGACCGGCATGGCAGCGCTGGCCATCGTCAACGACGTGCTGCTCGACGGCATGCGCGTCGTCGGCGAGCTGTTCGGGTCCGGCCAGATGCAGCTCCCCTTCGTGCTGCAGAGCGCCGAGACCATGAAGAGCGCGGTGGCCTACCTCGAGCCGCACATGGAGCGGCTCGGTGGCGAGACCTCCAAGGGGCGCCTGGTGCTGGCCACGGTCAAGGGCGACGTCCACGACATCGGCAAGAACCTGGTCGACATCATCCTCACCAACAACGGCTACGAGGTCCTGAACCTCGGCATCAAGGTGCCGGTGGCCGAGATGGTGGCCAAGGTGCGCGAGGTCAAGGCCGACGCGATCGGCATGAGCGGACTGCTCGTCAAGAGCACCCTCATCATGCGCGAGAACCTCGAAGAGCTGAACGACCAGGGCCTGTCCGACATCCCGGTGCTGCTCGGGGGTGCCGCGCTGACCCGCAGCTACGTCGAGCGCGATCTGCGCGAGATCTACAAGGGCCGCGTCTTCTACGGGCGCGACGCCTTCGAAGGCCTCCACACGATGGACCGGCTCATGGAGCTGAAGCGGGGTGGCGTCGATGCCGACTTCGGCCGGGTGCCGACCGGTCGGGTCCTACCGGCACGCGCCCCCCGGCCGGCGCCAGGCAGCCGGCCCGACCTCCCCCGCCGCTCCCCTGACGTCGAGCTCGACAACTTCGTCTACCAGCCACCGTTCCTCGGGAGCCGCATCGTCAAGGGCATCTCCCTCGACGAGATCGCCGGCTTCATCAACGAAACCGCTCTGTTCCGAAACCAGTGGCAGTTCCGGCCCGAGGGCGGCGAGGACGACGCCTCGTTCAAGGACCGCATCCGGCCGGTGCTGCGAGCGCAGCTGGCCGCGGCCAAGGCCAGCGGCATCCTCGTGCCCCAGGTCGTCTACGGCTACTACGCCGTCAACGGCGACGGCGACGAGCTGGTCGTGTGGGCCGACGAGGCTCGCTCCTCCGAGCTCACCCGTTTCCGCTACCCGCGCCAGAGCGAGGCGCCGCACCTCTGCATCGCCGACTTCTTCCGGCCCGTCGAGTCGGGCGAAACGGACTACGCGGCGTTCCACATCGTCACGATGGGTGCCGCCGTCAGCGAGGCCACCGCCGAGTTGTTCGCCGCCAACCGGTACCACGAGTACCTGCTCGTGCACGGCATCGGCGTCGAGATGGCCGAGGCGCTGGCCGAGCTGTGGCACCGACGCATCCGTGAGGAGTGGGGCTTCGCCGAGCAGGATGGCCCGACGATCACTGGCCTGTTCCGCCAGCAGTACCGGGGCGGGCGGTACTCGTGGGGATACCCGGCGTGCCCCGACCTCGAGGACAACGCCACGGTGGCCGCACTGCTCAGTGCCGAGCGCATCGGGCTCGAGGTGAGCGAGGAGACCGGCTGGCAGTACCACCCCGAGCAGACGACCAGCGCCATCATCTGCCACCACCCGAAGGCCAAGTACTTCGTCGCCCGCTGACCGCCCTCGGTCTACGTTGGCGCCATGAGCATTCTCGGATGGATCGTGGTGGGCTTGATCAGGCGCCCTCGCCAAGGGCGTGACCAACTACGACCGCAACAGGGGCTGCCTGTTCACGATGGTCATCGGCATCCTCGGGGCACTCATCGGCGGCGCGCTGTTCAGCGCCGCCGGCTCGACCGGAGTGACCGACTTCAACCTCTGGTCGGTGCTGGTCGCGTTCGTGGGAGCATGCCTGCTCCTCCTCGTGCTCCAGGCCATCGGGAGCCGCCGCCACTGACCGGGCGCGCTGCTACGGTCGACCGATGGCCATCACCGAGCAGCCACTTCCGAGCACCGAGCCGTTCCTCAGCGGGGTGTTCGCACCCGTGCACGACGAGATCGACGTTGCCGATCTGACCGTCACCGGCGAGCTGCCCACGGCGCTGAACGGCGTGTTCATGCGCAACGGATCGAACCCGCAGTTCGCACCACTCGGGCCGTACCACTGGTTCGACGGTGACGGGATGATCCACGGGATCTACCTCGACGAAGGCCGGGCGCGCTACCGCAACCGCTGGGTCGAGACCCCGGGGCTGCTGCACGAACGGGCCGGCGGCCACGCCCTGTTCGGCGGGATCATGAACTTCCAGTTCCCGCCCGAGGAGCTGCTGGCCGAGTGCGGCGTGTTCAAGAACGCGGCCAACACCAACATCGTTCGCCACGCCGGCAAGCACCTCGCCCTGTGGGAGGGCGGCTGGCCGACCGAGATCACCCGCGAGCTCGACACGGTCGGCTTGTGGGACTACGACGGCCGCCTGACCGGCGCCATGACCGCCCATCCGAAGTGGTGCCCCGAGACCGGGGAGCTCGTGTTCTTCGGCTACGACCCCGTCGCCGGTCCGCCGTTCCTGCGCTACCACGTCGCCGACCGCGCCGGGGTGCTCACCCACTCGGCCGACATCGACCTGCCCCGCGGCGTGATGATGCACGACTTCCTGACCACCCGGCACCACTCGCTGTTCTTCGACCTCCCCGCCGTCATCTCGATGACGGGCGACGGCATGTGGCAGCCCCAGTTCGGCGCGCGCATCGGCGTGGTGCCCCGCCACGGCGGCAACGCCGACGTGCGCTGGTTCGAGATCGACCCTTGCTACGTCTTCCACTTCATGAACGCCTGGGAGGAGGGCGACACGATCGTGGCCTTCGGCTGCCGCATGCCCTCGGTCGACCTCGACTTCCAGCGCGCCACCGAGGGCGCACCCAACGGGATCATCGAGGGCGTCGGCCTCACGAAGTGGACCATCGACCTGGCTGCGGGCACGGTGAGCGAGGAGCAGCTCGACGATCGCCGCACGGACTTCCCCCGCCTGCACGACGACCGCCTCGGGCTCCCCCACCGCTTCGGTCACGCCTCGGCCACGCTGTCGGGTCCCGGCGGCTTCGGGTTCGACGGCATCGTTCGATACGACCTGAGCAACGGCGAGTCGCAGTCGATCTGCTTCGGGTCGCGAGTCACGATTGGCGAGGCCGTCTTTGCCGCTGACCCCGACGGCACCAACGAGGACGACGGCTGGCTGCTCGTGCACGCCACCGACGTCGACACGATGACCACCGACCTCGTGGTCCTCGACGCCCACGACATCACCGCTGGGCCCGTGGCCAAGGTCCATCTGCCCCAGCGGGTCCCCGCCGGCTTCCACGGCAACTGGATGCCCTCCTGAACCCCTGAGCGGGGTCCGCGATCAGGCCATCAGGGTCTGGTCGAGCTCGGCGAGCTCGCGCAGCGACACCAGCGAGCGAGCGCCGACGTGGCTGATGACCTCGGCCGCAGCCAACGACGCGAGCCGGCCACACTCGGCAGGGCCGTACCCGTGGGTCCACCCGTAGAGGAACCCCGCCGCGTACAGGTCACCGGCACCGCTGGTGTCGAGCACCTGCTTGACCGGCTCGGCGTGCACCCGGACCCGCCGGCCCTCGCTCACCACGACCGAACCCTGTGCGCCCAAGGTGATGGCCGCCACCTCGCAGTGCCGCGCCACCTCGTCGAGGGCCTCGTCGAGGGTGTCGCTCGGGAACAGCGTCATCAGCTCGAGCTCGTTGGCGAACAGGATGTCGACGTCTCGGGCGACGAGGTCGAGGAACGCCTCGTGGTGGCGCACCACGCAGAACGTGTCGGACAGCGTGAGCGACACCTTGCCGCCGGCTCCGTGCGCCACCACCGCGGCCTTGCGGTAAGCGGCCATCGCCTCGGGCCGGTCCCACAGGTACCCCTCGAGGAACACGACCCGGCCGCTGGCCACCAGGGCCTCGTCGACGTCGTCGGGGCCGAGCAGCTCGCTCACCCCGAGACAGGTGTTCATCGTGCGCTCGCCATCGGGCGTGACCACGATGAGGCAGCGGCCCGTGGGGACACCGAGCATCGCCGGGGCGTTCCCGAAGGCGACGCCCACCGCCCGCAGGTCGTGCCCGAACACCTCGCCGAGCCCGTCGTCGGCGACCTTGCCGACGTAGGCGGCCCGCCCCCCGAACGACGCGATGCCGGTCATGGTGTTGGCGGCTGATCCACCGCTGAGCTCGACACCCGAGCCCATCGCCTCGTAGAGCTGCAGCGCCCGCTCGGCGTCGATCAGGGTCATGGCCGCCTTGACGAGGCTGTGGTCGGCGAGGAACTCGTCGTCGCCATGGGTGATGACGTCGACGAGCGCGTTGCCGATGCCAACGACATCGAAAGCAAACGCCCCGTCAGGGGTAGGGGTCCGAGCCACGGCGGTCGAGGGTAGCCCCACCGCCCCTTCGGGCCGAGGCGGGGCCTTCGATGGTGCTCGGTAGCCTCCTTCGTCGTGACCGACAACCCGTACCGCCTGCCTCGTCACGCGCTCCCGCGCCGGTACGAGGTCGCACTGGCCCCCGACCTGGCCGCCGCTTCTTTCACCGGCACGGCCACGATCACCCTCGACGTGGTCGAGGCCACCGCTGAACTGGTGTGCAACGCGGCCGAGCTCGACATCCTCGACGCCGCGGTCCTCGACCCAGATGGCACTGGCCGGCCGGTCGGCTTCCACCTCGACGCCCAGACCGAGCGGCTGCACCTCGATCTCGGGCAGGTCGTCGGCCCCGGACCGATGACCGTTCGCCTCGACTTCGCCGGCACGCTCAACGACAAGCTGCGCGGGTTCTACCGCTCGACCTACACCGGTGCCGACGGCGCCGCCCACACGATCGCCACCACCCAGATGCAGGCCACCGACTGCCGGCGGGCGTTCCCATGCTGGGACGAACCCGACTTCAAGGCCGTGTTCGCCATCTCCCTTGTCGTTGACGAGGGCCTCACCGCCATCTCCAACGGGCCCGAGATGGCCCGGACGCCCGCCGGCGAGGGCCAGGTGCGCGTCGCCTTCGCCGACACCATCGCCATGAGCACGTACCTCGTCGCCTTCGTCGTCGGCGAGCTCGAGACCACCGAACCCGTCGATGTCGGTAGCGTCCCGCTGCGCATCGTCCACCTCCCGGGCAAGGGCCACCTGACCGCCTTCGCCCAGGCTGCCGGGGCGTTCGCGCTGGCGTGGTTCCAGGACTACTACGGCATCGCCTACCCAGCCGAAAAGGTTGATCTCGTCGCCATCCCCGACTTCGCCATGGGGGCGATGGAGAACCTCGGGTGCATCACGTTCCGGGAGGCACTGCTCCTGGTCGAGCCGGGCGCGGCGACGATGGCCGAGGAGCAGGTCGTCGCCGACGTGATCGCGCACGAGCTCGCCCACATGTGGTTCGGCGACCTCGTGACGATGCGGTGGTGGAACGGGATCTGGTTGAACGAGGCCTTCGCCACGTTCATGGAGGTCGCCGCCTGCGACGCCTTCCGCCCCGACTGGAAGCGGTGGGTCAGCTTCGGGCTCGAGCGCACGGCCGCGTTCGAGGTGGACGCCCTGCGCTCCACCCGTCCCGTCGAGTTCGAGGTGCGCAGCCCGGCCGACGCCGAGGGCATGTTCGACGTGCTCACCTACGAAAAGGGCGGCGCGCTGCTGCGCATGTTGCAGCAGTACCTCGGCGAAGAGGCCTTCCGCGCCGGCATCGGCCTGTACCTGCGGACCCACCGCTACGGCAACACCGAGACCTCTGACCTGTGGGATGCCCTCGAGAAGGCGACCGGCGAGCCGGTGCGCCGCATCATGGACACCTGGATCTGGCAGGGCGGGTTCCCGGTGATCGACGTGAGCCTCGACGGTGACTCACTCGTGCTGTCCCAGCGTCGCTTCCTGTTCGCCGGGGCGGGCGGCGAGGGCAGCGACGACGGACACGCTGACGACGACTCGACCCGATGGGCGATCCCCATACAGCTGCGCCAGCCAGGCGTGGCGGGCAGCGAGTTCAGGGTGCTCCTCGACGGCGACGAGGCCCGGGTCGAGCTGGCCGACGCCAGCGCCGCGGTTGTCGTGAACTCGGGCGGCAACGGCTTCTACCGGGTCCACTACACCGCCGAGCTCGTGGGCCGGCTCGATGGCCACGCCCTCGCCGACATGGACGTGGTCGAGCGCTACGGCCTCGTCGACGACGCGTGGGCCGCGGTCGTCGCCGGGGTCGGCGACGCGGCGGACTTCTGCGCGCTGGCACGATCGTTCGCCGACGAGCGTGAGCTCGCGGTGTGGCAGGTGGTGCTCGCCGGCCTGCGGTGGTGCGGCCGCTTCGTCGACGGCGCGGCCCAGGCCTCGTTCCAGGGGTTCGTGCGGGCCTTGGTCGCCCCGTCGCTCCACCGCCTGGGCTGGGAGCGGCAGCCCGACGACGACGACCTCACCAACGCGCTGCGGGCCCTGCTCGTTCGCACGCTCGGCGTCCTCGGGGCCGATCCCGACACCCAGCGGCGAGCGCGGGCGACTCACGACCAGGCGGTCGTGGATCCTCACTCGGTTGATCCCTCCGTGGCCGCCGCCGCACTCGGCGTGGTGGCCGCATTCGGTTCCGATGCCGACTACGACGCCTGCCTCGCCGGCTTCCGCACCGGGGCCACGCCCCAGGAGCAGCTGCGCTACCTCTACGCCCTTGCCGAGTTCCCCGATGCGTCGCAGGTGGCGCGCACGCTCGACTTTGCGCTGTCAGCTGAGGTCCGGGTGCAGAACGCGCCGTTCCTGATCCAGCGGTGCCTCACCCATCGGGACCACGGCGGGCAGGCGTGGCGCTTCGTGCGCGAGCACTGGTCCGAGGCCAACGCTCGCTTCCCGGACAGCTCCATCGTCCGCATGGTCGACGGGGTGAAGTGGCTGACCGAGCCCGCCCAACAGGCCGACGTGAGCGCGTTCTTTGCCGAGCACCCGATCCCCCAGGCCACCAAGACCCTCGAGCAGATCCTCGAGCGGCAGCGGATCAACACCGCGCTGCGAGCGCGGGCAACCGAGCCCCTCGCCGCTGCCTTCGACTGACCTCGCCGTCGCATGCGCCACGTCGAGCTCTTCGCGGTGAGCACCGACGAGGTGCAGGTCTGCTGGCGCGGTGCGTCAGTCGTTGCCGACACGACACTCGAGCTGCGGTCGGCTGGCGACGGCCGCGTCCTCGACGCCATCGAGGTCGGGGCCGGCACCGACTCAGGCTCGCACTGGTTCTCGGCGGGCCGGCCGGCCCCGGCCGACCGTCGCATCGCGGTCACCATCGACGGTGCACTCGTGGCCGCGTCCGAACTGCTTCCTGCGTTCGCGCCCGCGCCACGTTCCAAGGTGGCCACGATCTCTGACCTCCACGTCGGCGAGACGGGGTTCGGGCGCTGGCCCCGCCTGCACAGCAACCGCGACCCCGCTCAGGCCCATCCGGTCTTCTGCGTGCGGGCTGCGCTGGCCGAGATCGAGTGCTGGGGGCCTGATCTGCTCGTCGTCAAGGGCGATCTCGCCCACGACAACCGACGCGAGGAGTACGAGCTCGTTGCCCCGCTCTTGGCCGCGATGAGCTGCCGGGTGATCGTGCAGCCGGGCAACCACGACGGCGGCAACCACCGTCACGGCGGTGACATGGCCGGTGTGCTGCACCGCCACGGCGTCGAGGTGATCGACGGTCTCGCCGTCATCGACCTGCCGGGCATGCGGGTCATCGTGGCCGACACCATGGGTGGCGGGTTCGAACGCGGGGTCGTTGACGACGCTCGGCGCAGGGCCATCGGCGACGCCGTCGCTGACGCTCCCCCATCGGGCGCCGCGCTCGTCACGCTGCACCACCACCTCCAACCTCGGAGGCTGCCGACCTTCGTCCCCCTCGGCATCCCGCACGGCACAGCCGTCGACCTGCTCGACACGATCTCGGACCTGCATCCGCTCACGCTGATCACGAGCGGGCACACGCACCGCCACCGGGCTCGCGACCACGGCCGGACCACCGTCACCGAGGTCGGCTCGGTCAAGGACTTCCCCGGCACCTGGGCCGCCTACGAGACGAACGGCATCCAGCTCACCCAGGTCGTGCGGCGCATCGGGGATCCCGAGGTGCTGGCCTGGACCGACCGGTGCCGGGTGATGTGCGCCACCGTGTGGGGCCGGTGGGCACCCGGTCGCCTCGACGACCGGTGCCTGTCGCGTTCGATCTGACCCTGGTCCCTGAGGTGGACCTCGGTCAGCCGAAGAGCGAGAACGCGAGTCCGAACAACGCGAGGTGGTAGGTGATCATGATCGCCACCTCGGCCCTGGCGAAGGGCTGCACGAAGCGGTTGACGGCGAGCAGCGTGTCCGAGGCGAAGAAGACCGCCGCTCCGGCGATGCCCCACCACACGCCGTGACTGAAGGCGGCGACGACCATGGCCGAGATCACGAGCAGGTACATCGACACAGGAAGGCCGAGTTGGGGCGAGCCGGTGAACACGCTGCGCAGGATCCGGCGACCGACGATGAGGATGGCCACGGCGACCACGAGGATGCCGACGTTGGCCAACGCAACGTTCGGATGGCCCGGCAGCAGGAAGCCGACGACGAAGGCGATGTGCCCGATCAGGAACGCGCCCAGGCCGACGACGAACAGGTCAGCGGGGAGCATGAGCGCGATGTCACCGATGAGGCAGAACGACAGGCCGATCACGAACGCCGTTCGCATCGAGGTCGACGTCGGATCGACCGCCAACGCGACCCCGAGGATCAGCGCCGTCACCGTGGGCTTGGTGATCCACTCGACGACCTGGCGATGTGCCGTCCGCGACCACCAGTTCGCCAGCGCGAAGGGCACTGCGAGCCCACACAGCAGCCACGCCGTCTCTGTCATCGTCGTTCGCCTTCCCCCGCCACTGTGGTGCGACCCGCCTCGGACTCTGACGCCGGAGCGTAGGGCTCGGCGTCAGCGCCTGCCGAGATCGTTTCCGCCCAGTTCCGGCGCAGCACCTCCTTCTCGACCTTGCCGAGGGCGTTGCGCGGCAGCTCGGTGACGACCACGACCTGCTTGGGGACCTGGAACCCGGCGAGGCGGACCCGGGCGGCCTCGCGCACCTCGGCATCGTTGACGGCCTCACCGATCGAGGCCACGACGACAGCGACGACCCGCTCGCCGAAGTCATCGTCGGGGACACCGATCACGGCCGACTCGGCGACGCCGGGCAGCGAGTCGAGCACTGCCTCGACCTCGCTCGGGTACACGTTGAGGCCGCCGGTGATGATCAGGTCCTTCGATCGACCCACGATCGTCAGGTAGCCGTCGGCGTCAAACGTGCCGAGGTCACCGGTGCGGAACCAGCCGTCCGCGGTGAACTCGGTGGCGGACAGCTCAGGCCGGCGCCAGTAGCCAGCGAACACGTTCGGACCCCGCACCTCGATGCCGCCGACTTCACCGGCCGCGACCGGACCTCCGGCGGGATCGGCGATGCGCACCTCGACACCGGGGAGTGGCAACCCCACCGTCCCTGGGCGTCGGTCACCGTCGAGGGGGTTCGAGGTGTTGATCAGCGTCTCGCTCATCCCGTAGCGCTCGAGCACGACGTGACCGGTGCGGAGGCGAAGCTTCTTGTGCGTCGAGGCGAGCAGCGGCGCCGACCCTGACACGAACAGGCGGATCGAACGGCATGCGTCAGCGTCGAAGCGGGGATCGGCGAGCAGGCGCGTGTAGTGGGTCGGGACGCCCATCATCACCGTTGTCTGCGGCAGGGCCCCCAGCACCGCGTCAACGTCGAAGGCGGGCAGCAGGACCATCGCGGTGCCGTTGCGCAGCACGCAGTGCACCGCAACGAACAACCCGTGCACGTGGAACAAGGGCAGCACGTGCAGCAGCACGTCGTGGGGCCCGAACCCCCATGCGGCGTGCAGCGCGTTGGCGTTGGCCACGAGGTTGGCGTGGCTCAGCAGCGCGCCCTTCGGACGACCGGTCGTGCCGCTCGTGTAGACGATCGCGGCCAGATCGTCGGGCTGGGCTTCGTGGTCATCCTCGCGCCGCGGGCCAGCACCGGCCAGCGCCGCCAGCGATCCTCGACCGTCACCGTCGAGCGTCAGCACCCGGCAGGCAACGGGGAGGGACGACCGCCGAGGATCGACGACGACCAGCGCAGGTTCGGCGTCGCTGACGAGGTGGCCCACCTCGACCTCGGTGTATGCCGTGTTCAGCGGGATGAACACCGCGCCGGCGCGAACGCAGGCCAGGTGCAGCAGCAGGAAGCTCGGCGACTTGTCGAGCTGCACCACCACCCGATCGCCTGGCCGCACGTCGGCGGCCCGCAGGGCGGCGACAAGGCGACCGGCCCCGTCCCAGGCATCGCCGTAGGTGAACGTGGGCCCACCAGGCACGGTGACGAACGGGCCTGCCGGGTTGCGGTCGAGCCCGATGCGGATGAGGTCGAGCAAGGTGCGCGGCGCCATGGGCTCAACGATCGTCGACGAGGCGGCGGGCCTCGGCCACGAGGGCGATGGCCACGCGCAGGACGCTACCCCGAGCGGCGAACAGCCGATCGACGTCGACGGGCGGGCCGTAGGCCGGATCGGCGAGGTGCGTGGCGTGCTCGAGCAGCGCGGGCGCAAGCCACTCGTACCTGACTGCAGCCGCGCACATCGCCAGCCGAACGACGCGCTCGTCGCCGGGCCAACCGACGGCGCGCAACCCCGCGAGGTACCGACGGTGCACGGTCTCGTCCAGCTCGGCCAGGCGGTCGATCGGCCAGGCGGCATCCAGACCGGCGTCGAGGAGCAGGTTGCTCGGATCCTCGCCGAGGGCGCCGACGCCCGTCAGCGCCCAGTCGATGAAGACCACGTCGCCGGTCGGACGACGGATGACGTTGCGGATCGACGCGTCGAGGTGAGCGACGGCCTGAGGGAACCGGGCCGCCACCGCGCACCACTGCTCGAGCTCGGCGGTCATTCGGCAGAGGTCGGGGCGCAGCGCACCGAGGTGCTCGGCCACCACCGGCACGGCCCAGAGAGCGTCGTCATCGAGCAGTGAGCGCCGGAACGGCTTCGAACGCGGATAGGCGCACAGGACGTCGCGGCTGAGCCAGGCGTCGACGGCCCGGGGCTGGGGTGCCCCCTGGCTCCATCCCAACGCCTCGGCGGCAGCCCCGAGGTCGTCGAGGGTGAGCGCGCCGCCGGTGCGCCCAGCGACGTCCTCCAACTTGAGCTCGATGCCCTTTCGCTCCGAGCCCACGATGTCGAGCACCTCGGGCGCGCCGAGGCCGAGGCGGCGGGGGAGGTCGGAGCGGTAGACGAGCGCTTCGCGCTGCCAGTAGTTCCACGCCGTCGGCTCCTCCGACGCGATCCAGTGGTCCGGGACGTCGTGTCGTACGCCGATGGTCTTGTTGACGTAGGGCAGGCCGCGGTGCCAGTCCCGCCACACGCCGAGCGTGATCCCGTTCGAACGCTGGTGGACCAGTTCCTCTCGACGCCTGGCCATCGCAGACCACCGTGCCAGCCAGCACCCCGGCGGTCAACTGCACAGGTGGCGGCGCGACGCCCCCGTGGGCCACACTGCATTGTTGAATCGAGCTCAAGGGGGCTGTCGGTGCCGGATGTGACGGTGGGGTTGGAGCGGGCACGAGCGGTCGCCCCCGACGTCATCGCCACGCTCGAGCAGGCCGATGCGGCCGCCGCTCATGCCATCGACCCCGCGCTGCTCACGCTGTGCCGGCGCCGGCTGGCCATGCTGCTCGGAGCCGAGCTGCCGGTGACCAGCGATCCGAAGCTGCTCGCCATCTCGTCTTGGCCGACCTCGCCGCTGTTCGACGACGTCGACCGGGCGTGCTTGGCCTTCACGGAGCAGTTCGTCATCGACGTGGCCAGTACCACCGATGCCCAGGCCGCCGCGGTGGAAGCACTCATCGGGCCGGCCGCCTTGTACGGGCTCGCCAACGCTCTCTACGTCGTCGACCAGGTCGAGCGCCTGCAACTGACGCTCGCCGCCGCGCTGCCCGCGCCCACCAGCCAGGAGGCCCTGTCATGAACCGTGCCGTTCGTCTGACCGCACCCGCCGATGGTCGCCGCCCCGGGGCCGCCTACCAGCCCGAGCTGAGCCAAGCCCTCAGCGCCTACCAGGAAGCCGTCGTGCGCCTCCGCGCCCTCGACTGGACCACCACCGAGCTGGTGCGGCTGCGCTGCGCTCGCACGCACGACTGCCGGATCTGCTCGACCCTGCGCCTCGTGCCCGCCCTCGAGGCCGGCGTCGACGAGGCCTTGCTCGACAAGGTCGACTACTACGAGACCAGCGACCTCAGTGAGCGCCACAAGGTCGCCCTGCGACTCGCGGATGCCCACCTGACAGGGCCGGCCACGATCACCGAGCAGCTCGCGGCCGATGTGCAGCGGCACTTCTCGCCGGCCGAGATCGTCGAGATCCTGACCGACGTGTCGAAGTGGAGCTACCAGAAGGCCATGGTGGCCCTGGGGCTCGACGACGTCCCCGATGGCATCACGGTCTTCGACGTCGACGAGGCCGGCAAGGTCAGGTTCGGGGCCGCGGTCGGTTCATGACGGCCGTCGACGGCAGTTCGCCGCTGCTGTTCAACCCGTTCGACCCCGAGTTCCGGGCTGACCCCTACCCGTTCTACGACCGCCTGCGCACCGACGCTCCGGCCTACGTGACGCCGTTCGGCATGGTCGTGCTGAGCCGCTACCACGACGTTGCCGCCACGCTGCGCAGCACCGACTTCTCGCGCGACATCGAGGCCAATGCCAACGAGGCAGCCGCACCCATCGGCCCGCGCCGACGCCCGCGCCAAGGCGCCAAGAACATCCTCAGCCTCGACCCGCCTGACCACACTCGGCTGCGGCGCCTGGTCACCAAGGTGTTCACGCCGTCGGCCATCGATGCGCTGCGACCGCGGGTGCAGCGGCTCGTCGACGACGTGCTCGATCGTGGCGCCGAGCGCGGGCAGATGGAGCTGGTCGACGAGCTGGCGTTCCCGGTGCCGTTCCAGGTGATCAGCGATCTGCTGGCCATGCCCACCGATCGGGCCGAGGAGCTGCGGGCTTGGTCGCAGTCGCTTACAGCAGCCCTCGAGCCCACAGCCACCGACGACACCCTCGACGAGGCCGAGGCCGCCATCAACCTGCTCGTGCCCTACCTCGTCGACATCATCGAGCACCGCCGCACCCACCTCGGCAACGACGTCCTGTCCGGCCTCATCGTGGCTGAGGAAGCCGGCGACCGCCTGTCAGTCGACGAGCTGATCTCGTTCGTCGTGCTCCTCTACGTGGCCGGTCACGAGACGACGGTCAACCTCATCGGCAACGGCACGCTGGCGCTGCTGCGCCACCCTGACCAGCTTCGGGCCTGGCACGCCGACCCGTCCCTCGGGGCCAACGCCATCGACGAGCTCCTGCGCTTCGACGGGCCGGTGCAGCTCACCGTGCGCGTGCCGATGGTGCCGGTGCACTTCGGTGACGTCGAGGTGGCGCCGGGGACGGTGGTCATGACCCTGCTCGGTGCAGCCAACCACGACGCCGAGGTGTTCGACGACCCCCACTCGCTTCGCCTCGATCGGGCCAACGCCCACCGCCACCTGGCCTTCGCCGCCGGCATCCACTACTGCCTCGGCGCCTCGCTGGCCAAGCTCGAAGCCCAGGTCGCCATCGGGTCGCTCGTGGCTCGCTTCCCCAACGTGGCGCTGGCCGGCGAGCCCACCTGGCGCGACCGCCTCACCATCCGCGGCGTCGACCACCTCCCCCTCGCGTTGCGCTAGCCAGAGAGCGGCCCTGGCCGCATCCTCCGGGCTGTCTTGGCACTCTCGGTCGCGAGGTTGCTGCTCTACGACAACGTCGCGACGCAGAGGCTGAGCAAGCTCAGCCCCACGGCATTGCCGGCCTCGACCTTCGTGCCGTGCCGCATCCCGGCATCGGTGGGTAGTTCTCGAGGTCGACACTCGCACCGGGGGGCGGCGAGCGCGTAGGTTGCATGACGTTCGGGCGACGCGCCCGGCCAATTCGAACGGAGTGCGACGGGGCATGTCCGTCGCCGTGACGTGGGGGTTCCATGGCTGAGCAGATCCCGTTGGTCGACTACCTGGTGCTCGGCGATCGGCCGCACCTCGTCGCCCAGGAGTGCGCCAACTGTGGCGCCCGCTACTTCGACCGCCGCAACGCCTGCGCGTCCTGCTTCACCACGACGTTCCTCCCGGTCGACATCGCCACCGACGGCGAGGTCCGGGCGTTCACCATCGTGACCTTCGCCGCCCCCGGTGTGCCCGTCCCGTTCGTCGCCGCGGTCATCGACTGCGACGGCACGAGCGTGCGCGGCAACCTCATCAACGTCGCTCCGGATCCGGACCACCTCTCGCTCGGGATGAAGGTGCGCCTCACGACCTACTCGCTGGGCACGGACGACAACGGCACCGAGGCCATCGGCTTCGGGTTCGAACCCGTCGCCTGACCACCGCCTCCGACCGACCCCCTTTCCGACCCGACCCGCTGCGCAGCACCCGCACGACAGGAGCCCCACCATGGCCAGTGACGACATCTGGATCCTCGGCATCATCATGACCAAGTTCGGCAAGCACCCCGACAAGGACATCATCGACCTCGCGTCCGAAGCCGCCATGGGTGCGCTCGCCGATGCCGGCGTGACCATGGCCGACATGGGCATCCTGGCGGCCGGCAACCTCATGGGCGGCGGCGGGGTCGGCCAGCAGCTGCAGAAGCAGATCGGCCAGACGGGCATCCCTGTCTACAACGTGGCCAACGCGTGTGCCACGGGCGCTACTGCCTTGCGCACCGCGATCATGGCGATCAAGGCCGGCGAGTGCGACATGGGGCTGGCCGTGGGCGTCGAGAAGCTGGCCGGCGCGGGCCTGCTCGGCGGCGGAGGCCGGGGCAAGAAGGACGGAAACGCGTTCGAACCCACGGGCCGCTACGGCGCGGTTGCGCCTACTGACGGCCGCATCGGCACGGACACCATGCCCGGCGTGTTCGCCCAGATCGGCATGGAGTACGGGCACAAGTACGGCGGGGCCACCTTCGAGCTGTTCGCCAAGATCAGCGAGAAGAACCACTCGCACTCGACCCTCAACCCGCTCGCGGCCTACAGCAAGAAGATGACGCTCGAGCAGATCATGGGCGACGTCATGATCAGCTACCCCAACACCCGGCCGATGTGCTCGGCCAACTGCGATGGTGCGGCCGCGGCGGTCGTGGTCAGCGGATCAAAGCTCAAGACGCTGTCGCTCGAGCAGCAGCGCCGAGCGGTCAAGGTGTCGGCCTCGATCCTCACGAGCGATCCGTGGCAGGAGTCCTGCCAGATCCTGCCTGACGTCAACACCCTCACCCGCAACGCCGCCCGCCAGGCCTACGAGCAGGCCGGCATCGGCCCCGACGACCTCGACCTCGTCGAGCTGCACGACTGCTTCGCCACGGCCGAGCTGGTCCACTACGACAACTTGATGCTGTGCCCCGAGGGTGGCGCCGTCGACTTCTTCAACTCCGGTGCCACGTGGCGTGACGGCTCGAAGCCGGTCAACGTGTCGGGCGGGCTCGAGTCCAAGGGCCATCCGATCGCGGCTACGGGCATCGCCAACATCTGGGAGGTCTGCACGCACCTGCGGGGTGAGGGCGGCGACCGTCAGATCGAGGGTGCCAGCGTTGGCCTGGCCCACGTGATCGGCCTCGGCTCGGCCTGTGGCGTCCACATCCTGGAGCGTTCGGCGCTCTGACCGTGGTGGACGTCCAGCACGGGCGGATCGCCTTTCCCGACGGGTTCGTCTGGGGCACCGCCACCGCCGCCCACCAGGTCGAGGGCGGCAACTGGAACAACGACTGGTGGCGCTGGGAGCACCGGCCCGAGACGAACTGCGTCGAGCCGAGCGGTGATGGCATCGACCACTACCACCGCTCTCGAGACGACCTCGCGCTCCTGGCCGAGCTCGGCTTCGGCTCCTATCGCTTCTCGATCGAGTGGAGCCGAATCGAGCCCGAGAACGGCGAGATCTCGACGGCCGCGCTCGATCACTACCGCCGCATGTGTGCGGCCTGCCACGAGGTCGCCATCACCCCGGTCGTCACCTTCCACCACTTCACGACGCCGCGGTGGGTGGCCGACCTCGGCGGTTGGGAGGACCCGGCCACCGCCGATCGCTTCGCCCGCTTCTGCGCCCGGGCAACCGAGCACCTGGGCGATCTCATCGGGCGGGGCTGCACGCTCAACGAGCCCAACGTCGTGGCCACCATGGGCAACCTGGCCGGGGTGTTCCCGCCGGGCCGCCAGGACCCCTCGGCCCGTCGGCGCGTCAACGAGGTGTTCGTCGCCGCCCATCGCAAGGCCCTCGACGCCATCAAGAGCGGCCCTGGTGACTTCCCAGTGGGACTGTGCCTGGCCATGAGCGACTACCAGGCCGTCGATGGCGGCGAGGCCAAGCGCGACCAGATCCGCCACGCCATGAACGACGTCTACCTCGACGCCGCCACCGGTGACGACTTCGTCGGCGTGCAGACCTACAGCCGCGACCGAGTCGGCCCCGACGGCGTCGTGCCGCCACCCGAGGGCGCCGAGCTCACGCTCATGGGCTACGAGTTCTGGCCCGAGGCGCTCGAGGCCACGATCCGCTACGCGTGGAAGCGCACCGACGGCACGCCGATCCTGGTCACCGAGAATGGCATCGGCACCGCCGACGACACCCGCCGCATCGCGTACTACCGGCGCTCGCTGGCCGGCGTGCGCCGCTGCCTCGATGACGGCATCGACGTGCAGGGGTTCACGGCGTGGTCGGCGTTCGACAACTTCGAGTGGGCCCTCGGTTACCGGCCGACCTTCGGCCTGATCGCCGTCGACCGCACGACCTTTGTCCGCACGCCCAAGCCCAGCGCCTACTGGCTCGGCGAGATCGCCCGCACCAACGCCTTGGCGGGGTGACGCGAAGCCACGCCCACGCTCGCTTCCGGTGGTGCGGGCCTCGACGAAGCCCCGCCCATCGGCGGCGCTTTTCAGGAGGCGAGCGACACGGCGAAGATCTGCCAGGCCAACAGGGACTTCGCCCCGAGACTGAGCGCCAGATAGGTCTTCTCACCGAAGGCATAATCGGCCCATCGGCCGACTCCCCGGTACTGAAGCCACTGGTTGAGGCCAAAGCTGAAGAAGAACATGAACTGAACGATGAAGATGGCGTAGACCGCGCCCGGGATCGTCGTCGCTCCGACGAGGTTGACGGCGATTGCCACCCAGGGAGCGATCCCCACGAGCGTCCCGAACCAGAAGGGGAGCATCGTGGTGGAGGTACGCCCGGGAGGGTTCATTCGTTCCTGGAGCCAGCCGAACAGGATCATCGCGATGTTGGCACCGGCGATTGCGATCACCGCGTTGATCGAGGTGATGCCGAAGTAGAAGCTGATCAGGATGACCATCACCGTGGCGCTGACGGAGTACTCGACCCATCGGAAGCGGTTGATGCCGCGCTGCAGGTCCCGCTCGTACACGCCCCGAGCGAAGGTCGCCGTCAGCAGATGATCCAGGCCGGCCAGGCCGAGGAAGACGACGATGGCCCATCCGATCCGCACGTCGAACAGGGTCGAGGGGGCTGGCACTGCCGTCCCCGGGGGGCCTTCGGGGAACGACGATGTCACCACGATGGCAAAGTCGCTGGTCAGCACCAGGATCAGCACAGCCTGACCAAGATGCAAGACGGCCAAACCGACGTTCCAGCGGTGGAGGTTGCCGAGGCGTTCGCTGGTGACCCCCGTCGCGCTCGCCAGTGGAGTCAATCGGGCCACGGTGCTCCTTCGAAGTTCGTCGTACGCACCCAGGAAGCGGCGCCCTGGGAGGGTACGAGCAGGTCGGGCGACCTGTCCAGCGTGCTCAGCCGCCAGTGATGGCCGCCACCGGGTGCATCCCATGCCATGGACGGCCCGGAACGCAGAAGAGCCGATCGCCTCGTCGAGGAGGGCGATCGGCTCTGTCAGGCCTTACCGGGTGGAGGTGCGGGGAATCGAACCCCGGGCCTCAACAGTGCGATTGTTGCGCTCTGCCAACTGAGCTACACCCCCGCAGGGCTCGCTCAGGTTAGCCCGCCCTCGAGGGCGCGTTGCAGACGTTGCTGGAGCACGGCGTTGGTGATGTCACCTCGAGTGCGCTCGACCACGGCTCGCAGCGCGTCGAGGGTTCGGCGCAGCCCTCCGGTCAGCGCGTCGGGCGCATCGACCACCACGAGAGCGCCGAACGCCTCGTCCATCGAGGCCAGAAGCTGCTCGGCCCGTTCGAGATCGCCCTCGCGCAGCCGGTCGAGGGCGTGGCGGCGCAGCTCGCTGGCCGCCTCGGCCACGCCGTTGAGCCAGGCCGGGTCGGCCACACCGAGCTCGTCGGGACCGGGCACGGTCGCGCCGGCCACGAGGGCCATCGTGGCGCGAGCCTCGACGTACTCCTTGGCCGCGTCGTGCAGGAAGCCGGCATGGGCCACCTGGGGGAAGGGCCTGAGGGCCGACTGGGCCTCGCGAAGGTGGTGTTCGGCCTCCGCCGTCTTGGCCGCGACGACGTCGGGTTGGCCGAGGTGCACCGCCCGGATGGCGCTGCTCGAGGCCCGGATGACCGCCCGACACGATGCCAGCCCGACTTCGCGGGCTTGGCTGCTGACGGCCAGGCGCTCGGAGATGGCGCCAACTGCGGCGTCGAGCGATCCCTCGGGCGCCGAGCCGTTCAGGACGCCCGACCTCAGGCGGCGTGCGACCAGGCGAAGCGGCTGGACCGCTGCACCTCGACGCGGCGGAGCTGGACGAGCAGCGCGAGGTAAGCGACGAGGACCAGATCAAGGCCGACGTGGACGACCAGCAGCGGGCCCATGCCCGGCACGCCGAGCCCGAGGGCCAACGTCGCAAAGGCCAGCGCACCCAGGATCATGAGGACGTTCTGGCGCCGGCGCTTGGCAGCATCTCGCGACATGCGGGCGCGGTAGGCCGGAGCGGGCCGGCGGGCCGGAGCAGCCCGGTACGCGGGAGCGCCTCGGTACGCCGAAGTGGAGCGACGCGATGCCATGTCGTGACCACGGACCTCGTAGCGATCGTCGTCGTACTGGTCGTCAGCGTTGTCGTAGCTGTCGTAGCGATCGGCGGAGGCCACAGGCCCCCGAAGTTGGCGAGCTGGAGCGTAGGCCGGAGCGGTGCGAGATGAGCGCGTCGGCGGGGTCCGGTAGGCGGCGCCCATCGGGCGCGCACCGCGGCCGGCGGTGCGACTCAGCGTGGAGAGCTGTCGACCGAAGCTGCTGACGGAGTCGCCGGGGCGCCCGCTCGTTCGAGAGCGGAGGAACGGTGGCAGAAGCACCAGCGCCCACATCACAGCGAGAATCACGACAACCAACAGCGTCACGCTCCGTGCCTGCCTTTACCTGTCGGGTGACCGTAATCACAACGGTGTAAGCCGCGGTGGATGGTCACGTCGGATCGGGTGCGGACCTCAGGCGGAGCACCTGGGGACCCTCACTGTCTACTAGCCCCGTCACGAGACCGCAACGCGCCACTGAGCCCCGGGGCCCGCCACCGACACCAGCGCTCAGGCCGATTCAGCCCGCTTGTACACCCCGGAACGGCCGCCGGTCTTCTCCCACAGGGCCAGCTCGCCGATGACCATGGCCCGATCGGCCGACTTGCACATGTCATAGATCGTGAGAGCGGCGAGCGAGCAGGCGTGGAGGGCCTCCATCTCGACCCCGGTCCGATCGACGGTGTCGACGTGGGCCTCGATGGCGATGTGGTCGTCGCCGATCTCGAAGTTGATGTACACCGAGCCGACCAGCAGCGGATGGCACAGCGGGATCATGTCGGCGGTCCGCTTAGCGGCCTGGATGCCGGCGACGCGTGCCACGGCCAGCACGTCACCCTTCTTGACCTCGCGGTTGGCGATGGCCGCCGTGGTCTCGGGCTTCATGAACACCTTGCAGCGGGCAACGGCCCGGCGGTGCGTCGGATCTTTCGGCGTGACGTCGACCATCCGGGCTCGGCCCAGCGGATCGAGGTGGGTGAAGTTCAGGTCCGACACGAAGACCGAGCCTAGTGGTCGAGCCGCTCCCGACCCGCCGGACCCGCCCCCGGTACGGTTCGCCCAATGTCAGCACTGCCCCCGCCGCTGCCGCCGACGCCGCCACCACCACCACCGAGGCCCGCACCCCCTGCCGCGTCCTTTCGGTCGCTGCGGGGGCTCACCGTGGCCCTCACCGCGGTCTACTCAGTCATGGTGGTCGTGCTGCTCCTCGGCGCCGGCGCGCTCCTGCATCGCCGGACCCTGCTCGTGAGCTACTTCGACGGCGAGAACGTCACCTACGACCAGCTCCACCGCGCCGACGGTCTCGTCGGGACCACCGTGGGCCTCTGGCTGCTGCTCGGCATCACCGTGTTCGTCTTGTCGATCGTGTGGCTGTACCGGGCCTACCGGAACATCACCGCCCTGCACGTGAGCCCCATGCGCACGAGCGCGGGCTGGGCCATCGGCGCCTGGTTCATCCCCGTCGCCAACCTCATGCTGGTCCCCCGGCTGATCCTTGACACCTGGCGGGCCGCTGATCCGGCGGCCGCTCACAACCCCGAATGGCAGAAGCTGCCGCGGTTGGGGTCCGTGGTGGTGTGGTGGTCACTGCTGGCCGCGGGAGCCCTGGCCAACAGGATCGGCAACCTCCAGACGCTCAGGGAGCCTGAAGGCGCCAAGAGCCACGAGCTGTGGCTCATCGCGTCACACCTGCTGTACGTCGTGGCCGCCGTGCTCGCCATCACCTCGATCCGAGCCGTGGCGGCGCGCCAGCACCGGCGCGCCGAACAACAAGGAGCAGCCGATGGAGCCCATGACCATCCCTGAGAGCGATGCAGAGCTGACCCCGGCATGGTTCAGCGCCGTGCTGGGACAGCGGGTGGACACCGTGCAGATCGAGGCGCTCGGCGAGGGCGTCGGGGTCATGGCAACCGTGCGCCGGGTGCACCTGACCGGCGCCGGCGCCCTGCCGGCCTCGGTCATCGTCAAGCTGCCCGCACCACCTGGCCCGAACCGCGAGACGGCCTCGACGTACGGGTTCTACGCCCGCGAGGTCGAGTTCTACCGCCAGGCCGCACCGAGCATGGACCTGCGGGTGCCGGGCTGCTTCCATGCCGACTCGGCTGGCGACGGCTCGGGCGTCCCGTTCGTGATCGTGCTCGAAGACGTGCGCGACGCCACCTCGGTCGATCAGCTTGCCGGCTGCACGCTGGCCCAGGCCGAGCTCGTGAGCGACGAGGTCGCCAAGCTCCACGCCCGCTGGTGGGATGCCCCCGACCTCGACTTGCTCGACTGGCTGCCATCGGTCGACAACCCGGCCTACCGCGGGTTCCAGGCCGCCATCGAGCCGTTGCAGCCCGTGCTGCGGGCCAAGTACGGCGACGCTCTCGACGAGCGGGGCTGGTCGCTCATGAGCAGGCTCGAGGGCGGCGGCTACCTCGAGTACCTCGCCTACTGGGAGCGGACCGGGCCGATGACGTTCGCCCACTACGACCTGCGGCTCGACAACGTGCTGTTCGAGGCCGACCGCGTGTGCCTGCTCGACTGGCAGCTCGCGGTGCGCCATCGGGGCACGTTCGACCTTGCCTACTTCCTCGGCCAGAACGTCACGCCCGAGTTCCGCCGCACCCACCAGGAGCGGCTGCTGCGCCGGTACCACGACGCCCTGACCGGGCTCGGCGTCACGGGCTACTCGTTCGAGCACTGCTACGACGACTACCGCGGCGCCATGGTCATGCACGTCGCCTCGGCACTGCAGCTCGCCACCCTCGAACCGGGCAACGAGCGAGGGCAGCGGCTCCTCGACGCGATGTGCACGTCGGGATGGACAGCGGCGTGCGAGCTCGACAGCGGACAGGTGATCTTCGGGAGCTGATGGGCTGCTCCTTCAGCCGCCGATCTGGCTCATGGACTTGGTGGGGCGGATGAAGTGGACCTGACCGATGCTGTGCCCGGCCCACTTCGTCCCCACCGCCCGCACGATCTCGGCGTGGACGTCGTCGTCGCTGCCACCGCTGCGGATGATGGCCCGCAGGTCGAACGAGCGGGTGGCGAACAGGCAGGTGCGCAGCTCGCCTTCGGCGGTCAGGCGGACGCGGTCGCAGTCGCCGCAGAACGGCTTGGTCACGCTCGGGATGACGCCGACCATGCCCTTGCCGTCGACGTAGCGCCAACGATCGGCTGGCGCCGAACCACGGGCCGCCACGGGCTCGAGCGGGAACGCAGCGGAGAGCAACGCCACGATCTCGTCCTGGCCGACGACGGTTCGCTGCTCCCACTCGCCCTGGGCGTCGAGCGGCATGAACTCGATGAAGCGGAGCTCGACGTCGGTGTCGCGCGCCCACGCGGCCAACGCCACGATCTCGTGATCGTTGGTGCCCCGCTCGACGACGCAGTTGACCTTGACCGGGCTGAAGCCGGCCTCCTTGGCCGCTTCGATGCCGTCGAGCACCGCGGCGAGTTCGTCACGCCGCGTGATGCGCAAAAACGTGTCGCGATCAAGGGTGTCGAGGCTGACGTTCACCCGGTCGAGCCCCGCGTCGCGCAGCTCGTGGGCCAGCAGGCGGAAGGTGGCGCCGTTGGTGGTGAGCGAGAGATCCGGCTTCTGGCCGGCGACGGGCGTGTCGGCCGAGGCAGGTACGCGAAGCCGGCTCAGCTTGTCGACGAGCACCGGGAGGTGGGCCCTGACCGTCGGCTCGCCGCCGGTCAGGCGAATGCCGTCGACGTTGCAGCGCTCGACGAAGACCCGGGCCAACCGCTCGATCTCTTCGAAGGTGAGCAGCTCCTGGCGGGGCAGCCACTGCATGCCCTCCGCCGGCATGCAGTAGTGGCACCGGAAGTTGCAGCGGTCGGTCACCGAGATGCGCAGGTCGCGCACCGTGCGCCCGAACGGATCGACGAGGTCGCGAGGATCCGAGTCGGCCGAGTGCATGCCGAGAGGCTACGGGCGCCGCCCGCCCGTAGCCACTCCCCCTCGGTCCCACCACACGAGCAATCCGACGTTTTGACCGTCAAGTTCCCCGGAATGCGGGCAATCCGACGTTTTGACCGTCAAGTTCCCCGGAATGCGGGCAATCCGACGTTTTAACCGTCAAACTCCCCGCGACGGCCAGGCTCAGCCCTTGCAGAACGCCACCTGGTCATGGACGGCGTTGGGAGTGCTGTCACCCGTGGTCAGCAGCGCGTCCACCGACAGCGTGACGATGTACGCGCACTTCGGCAGGGTCGTGACGACGAAGCCGTTGGTGGCCGTGCCGAACTGCTCTCCGACCACCGGGGCCGGCAGGGTGAAGCCATAGGGCCCGCCCGGGCCGGTCAAGGTGATCGACACCGCCCCGAGGTTGGGGTGGGCGGCGGTGAAGAGCACGTGCAGCTGGTCGGCAATCCCGATGCAGCCGTGCGTCACGAGCTCGAGCACGTCGAGTGACGCCACCGCGAGCTGCCCCGACACCTGCGAGGGCGCCCACGACCCACCGTTGTTGACGTGGTCGTAGAGCGTGTTGTCGATGGCGAGCGTCTCGCACTCACCGGCGGCGATCTCGGTCAGGGCGTTCCCGGCCTCTCGCACCCGAAGGCGGATGCCGAACAGGCGGTCGAGGGCGAACCCGGCGCCGCTGGTGCTGTTGCCGGCCGAGACACCACCGACGTCGACCGTGCCCCATGCCGCCATGGTCGTGGTGGCGAGGCGGATCATGTCGAGGTTCGGCGTGAACAGCCCGGTCAACAGGTTGTTGTCCTGCGGCATGGCGATCCAACCCTGGGCGTCAGGGACCACGACGATCACGTTGGGTGCCGGAGATCCGTTGACCACGACCGACTTCACGTCGATGCTCATCCCGACGAGTCGCTCCCAGGTGCCGATCTTGGTGGCCGCGATCTGCGACGGCAGCACCGCGGTCCATGGGCCGGCGGGCAAGGCCCGCGTCTCGAAGCGGTACTCGAGGGGCTGGCCGTTGCGGGTCGTGCCGATGGGACCGTTCAGGCGGAGGTCGGAGTAGAAGGCCCGCTGATCGGCCAGCGTCAGGCCGCTTCCAGCCGCACCGCTGTCGATGTCGACCTGGATGTCGAGCCCACCGATGAAGCGGAAGACGGGTACCACCTCGGTGATGGGCGGCTGGCTCTTGACGCACAGGTCGAGGCACAGGCATGGTCCGACGTTCTGGCGGCCGGGGCTGCGGCCCATGGACGGCGCCTCGGTGAGCAGCGCCGTACCGCCGAACGAGGTGACCGACATGTACACGTCGGGGCCGGGCCACAGCTCGACGTTGAGCCACGAGAAGATCGTCTTTTCGAAGTCGGCGGGCGCGTACCAGATGCGGTAGTGACCAGTCGTGTCGGTCATGGCACTGCCAAGGGCATCGTCTTGCAGCCAGTCTCGGTCGAAGGCCTTGACGGTGGCGCCGATGACGGGCGTGTCGGTGCCGCAGACGGTCACGGTGCCGCAGATCGACCACAGGCCGAGGTGGCCGAGGACGTAGCACCACGACCGCGAGGGGATCTCGTAGGAGAACGCGGCGATGGCGCCCTGCTCCTGCTGGCGCCACTGCGGTTGGAACGTGGTGACGGCGACCTGGCGCGGGCGGGGCGGCACGTGACCAGCGACCGTGCCGCAGTAGAGGTCGATGTCGAGCGCGCCGCCGCCGTAGCCCTCGGGCAACGCGACGGTGAAGGTGCCGTCGGCGCCGACGGTGCTCGTGGCCAGGAGCGCTCCGGCCTTGGCCGTCACGGCGTCGTCGTCGAGGAGGTGAAGGGTCTGGTTCGGGTCGGCGGCGGCCCGGTGGACGAGGGTCTCGTCGAGCTTGGCGTCGTAGAGGCGCACGATCGTGCCTTCGAGGAACAGGTCGCAGTCATCGCAGGTGTAAGCGACGAGCCGACCCTTCAGTGTGTAGGCCATGGGGGGACTCCTTGTTCGACGGGCGGCGGTGCCCGCGTCTCACAAGAGGTCGCGCGTCAGGCGCTGATACGCCTCACAGGTCGAGGATCATCACCGAGACGTCGCCACCGGCCGCCACGCCGTCGCCGTCGGGTAGTAGCGCCAAGCCGTTGGCAGCCGAGGTGGCCGCGAGCTGGTGGCTGCCCTGAGCCCCCGTCGAGCGCACGTGCCAGCGGCCGTCGGGGGCAAACGCGCCGAACACCCGAACCAGGTGGAGCTTGCCGTCCGGCCGCCGCCGCAACGGCTCGTCGGCCACGGCCATGGTGGTGGGGCGATCGAGCTGTTGGTGACCCATCAGCTTGCGCAGCGCCGGGCGGGCGAGCACCTCGAACGACACGAGTGAGCTGACCGGGTTGCCGGGCAGGCCGAAGACCGGCACCTCACCCTCTGGGCCTTCGATCACGCCGAACGCAAAGGGCTTGGCCGGCTTGATGGCGATCTGCATCCAGCGCATCGTTCCGAGGCGATCGAGGACCACCTTGATGAGGTCGAAGTCGCCCATGCTCACGCCACCGCTCGTGACGATGGCGTCGCAGCTCGACACTGCGCTCTCGATGGCGTCGGTGATCAGGTCTTCGTCGTCGCGCACCAGGCCCAGGTCGACCGGCAGGCACCCGGCCTGGCGCACGAGGCCGAGCAACATCGTGCGGTTCGACTCGCGGATCTGGCCGGGCTCGAGCGGCCCGTCGCCCTCGATCAGCTCGTCGCCGGTGCTCAGCACCCCGACGCGCGCCTGGGGCACGACCGGGAGCCTCACGACCCCGAGCGAGGCCAACACGCCCAGGTGACTCGGGCGCAGCACGGTGCCCGCTTCGAGCACGACATCACCGATCCCGATGTCGCTGCCCGCCCGCCTGACCGCATCGCCTGCACTGACGCCATGGCCGAGGCGCACGCGGCTCCCGCCATCGAGCGGTTCGGACTCCTCGACCATCACGACGGCATCGGCCCCGGGAGGCATCGGCGCGCCCGTCATGATCCGCACGCACGTGCGGGCCGTGACCATGAGGCTTGGTGGCGCGCCGGCGGCCAGGGTGCCGACCACGGTGAGCTCGACGGGTGACTCGTCGGCGCCGGTGGTGTCGGCCGCCTGCACGGCGAAGCCGTCGACGGCGGAGTTGGCGAACGGCGGCACCTCCTCGTGGGCCACGACCGCCTCGGCGATCACGCACCCGAGCGCTTCGTTGAGGGGCACGGCGGTGGGCGCCAGCGCAGTGACGGCATCGAGCACGTACAGGCGGGCCTCGTCGAGAGGGATCACGACGGCGACGGTAGTGGCACGATGCATCGATGGCGCAGGGAGAGGTGACGGGTCGCTGGGCTTCGTCGGACGGCCAGAGCACCGAGGAGCTACGGGTCCGCTTCGAGCACGGCGGGTGGACGGCCGAGGGCGTCGCCAGCGGCGCCGACGTCCACTACGCGCTCCGCTTCGACGCCGCCTGGTCACTGCGCCAGCTCCTGGTCTTCCGCGACCTCGACGAGCCGGACCTGTGGCTCGGCACCGACGGCACCGGTGCGTGGGGCGAGGTGCGCGGGGCGCGCCGGCCCGACCTCGAGGGTTGCGCCGGCGTCCACCTGACCATCTCGCCGTTCCCGCTGGCCTCACTCGCCATCACCTGGGCCGACCATCCCGCCCGTCGAGGCGAGGTGCTGGTAGCCGAGGTCGACGTCGAGTCGCTCGGCGTCGTGGCCACCACGGCCCGATGGGAGCGCCGCGGGCGGGCTTGGTCGGTGACCACCGGCGACGGCGCCGTCGAGCACCGCTTCGAGCTGGACGACGACGGCTTGCCCGGCGACGTCGAGGGGCGCTTCCGCCGCCTCAGGTGAGCTCGTACAGCACGTCCGGCTGGCCCTCCTCGTTGCCGCTGCCGTCGCCGAACTCGAGGGCGACGAAGCCCCGGGCCTCGTAGAACCGGCGGGCGCGGGCGTTGGCCGTGAACGTGTAGAGGCGGACCGGCCTCGGCAGCCGGGTCAGCGCCTCGCTCAACAGGGCACTGCCGAAGCCGGCGCCGAGGCGGTCGGGGGCGACGTACAGCGCGTCGATCCAGGCGACACCGTCGTGCACCGTGGTGGCCGCCATCGCGCCGATCGGTGCCTCGGCCGTCAAGCCATCGAGGGCGACGATGACCTCGGGCGGACCCTCGATCAGACCGGCGATCCAGCCGCGTACCTCGTCGTCGGTGTGGGCGAGCGTCGCCGGAACATGAGCCTTGAACGATGCCAGGTAGACCGCCGCCACCGCCTCGGCGTCGGCGGTGGTCGCGGCGCGCACGATCATCACAGGCCGCGGCGCCGCACGATCTCCATCAGCGCTTCGCGAAAGGGCCCACCAAGCTCGGGGTGATCGATCGCCACCTCGACCGTGGCTCGCAGCCAGTCGAGCTTGTTGCCGGTGTCGAAGCGGCCGGTGGTGAACGGCAAACCAAAGAACGGCTCGCGCGTGAGCAGCAGCGCCATCGCATCGGTGAGCTGGATCTCGCCGCCGGCACCAGGCGGCACCGACTCGATGCAGTCGAACACACCCGGGTTGAGCAGGTAGCGCCCCATGATGGCAAGGTCGCTCGGGGCATCGGCAGCCTTGGGCTTCTCGACCATGCCGGCCAGGGGAACGAGCCCGTCTTCACGGGTCGGCCCGGCGGGCGCCACCACCCCGTAGAGGCTGATCTGGTCGGGCGGGAAGGTCTTGAGCGCGATGACCGAGCCGCCGGTGCGCTCGTTGGCGTCGGCCATGTCGGACAGCAGCGTCGAGCCCTCGGCCATGAGGTCGTCGGGGAGCAGCACGGCGAACGGCTCGTCGCCCACGAACGCCTTGCCCATGAGCACGGCGTGGCCGAGCCCCCGGGGGAACGGCTGGCGCACGAAGTGGATCTTGGCCATCTCAGAGATCGCTCGGAGCCGATCGATCTCGGCGTGCCGGCCGGATGCCTCGAGCGAGGCCTCGAGTTCGGGCGAGCGATCGAAGTGATCCTCGACGGCCTTCTTCGAGCGGCCCGTGACGATGAGGATCTCGGTGATCCCGGCATGCACGGCCTCCTCCACCACCCACTGGATGCCGGGCTTGTCGACCAGGGGCAGCAGCTCCTTCGGGACGGCCTTGGTGGCAGGCAGGAAGCGGGTGCCGAGGCCGGCGGCGGGGATGATGGCTTTGCGGGCACGCATGGCATCGACGTTACGGCCATGAGCCCCCTGGCTCGCACCGAGGGCCGATCGGTCGGTAGCCTTAGCAGTCGACCGTTACGAGTGCTAACTGCGACACGCCCCCGGAGATTGCGATGCCGACCTACGTCTACCGCTTCGTCCACAGCGACGAGACCATCGAGGTGCAGCAGGCGTTCAGCGACGACACCCTCACCGAGGCCACGCACCCCGTCGATGGCACGATGCGGGCCGTCCGCAAGGTGTTCACCCCGGTCGGCGTGGCGTTCAAGGGCAGCGGCTTCTACAAGACCGACTCCAAGGGCGGCTCGAAGAGCTCCTCGACCTCCGCCTCGTCGACGTCGTCGTCAGAATCGGGCTCGGGCAGCAGCACGCCGGCCGCCACACCCGCATCAACCTCGGACAGCTCGTCGAGCGGGTCATCGGGCGCCTCGAACGGCTCGCCGGGCGGGTCATCAGGATCGGGCGGCTCATCAGGATCGACCAGCTCACCGAGCACCACCCCCTCCAGCACGGGCAGTTCGGGCACCGCGCCGTCGAGCGCCGTTCACACCCACCGCCACGGCGGTGGGTCGCACTCGCACTGACGTGGAGGCCCGTGCCGACATCGGCATCTTCGGCGGCTCCGGGTTCTATGAGTTCATGACGGATGCCGACGAGATCACCGTCGACACCCCGTACGGGCCGCCGGCGGCACCCATCACGATCGCCACCGTCGCCCGTCGCCGCGTCGCCTTCCTCCCCCGTCACGGGCGCCGCCACGAGCACGCCCCCGCCGCCATCCCCTACCGGGCCAACGTGTGGGCCATGCACCACCTCGGGGTGCGGTCGCTGCTCGCCCCCTGCGCCGTCGGTTCCCTGCAGCCCAACCTGCACCCTGGCGACTTCGTGGTGATCGACGACCTCGTCGACCGCACGTGGGGGCGGGCCGACACCTACCACGACGACTTCGCGGCGGGTGCCATCCACGTCGCCTTTGGCCGGCCTTACGACGAAGGGCTGCGTGCGGTGGTCTTGGCCGCCGGCCGGGCCATCGGGGTCACGATCCACGACGGTGGCACCGCGGTGGTCATCCAAGGGCCGCGGTTCTCGACCCGGGCCGAATCCAGGTGGTTTCGCCAGCAGGGGTGGGCCGTGGTCAACATGACCGGCTACCCCGAGGCGGTGCTCGCGGCCGAGCTCGGTCTGCCGTATGCCGCCATCGCCCTGGTGACCGACTACGACGCCGGGATCGACGGCTTCGAACCAGTCACCCAGGACGAGGTCTTCGCCGTCTTCCAACGCAACGTTCACCGAGTGCGCGAACTGCTGATCGAGGCCATTCCACAGCTGCCGTAGTGGCTCCCGCGGCGGTGGCCCCACGCGGGGCCAGATCGGTTCTCGGTACCCTGCGTCGCACCCGTGCGACGGATCGCCGAGAACGAGCAGGCCCGGGGCCCGCGCCGGGGCAGACCGGTTCTCGGTGCTCGGCGTCGCGTCGGTGCAACGGATGACGCCGAGAGCCGAGTTCTGTGGTGGTCGCGCCGGTGGTCGCTGTCGACACCACCTCGCCGAGGCGCCGCTAGCGTTGCCACTGCTTCCCCTTCCGGTCGCCGGCATCGGCTCGAACCTGGAGGTCCCCGTGCTCAGTCGCCTTGCCCGCCCGCGCCGCGCGCTCCGATGGTGGTTGGCGGGCCATCCGGCGGTGGCCAAGGGGATGGTCGTAGCGGCCGCGCTGGTCTCCGGGTTGCTGACCTACCACGTTCTCGCCGTGCCGCCGGCAACCACCGCCCCGGCCGCGACTCCGCCGGTGGCCGCGGACACGCCCGGTGTCGGCCACCGAGCGGTGGTACCGGTCGGGTCAGCGGGGATCACCATCCCGATCACAACCGGGCTCGCCCCGCAGGTCGGCGACGTGGTTGACCTGTGGGTCGGATCCCCGACGGCTGCGGTCGTCGCTCGCCGCGGGGTCGTCAGCGCCGTGGGTGATGGTGCCGCGCTCGTGGCCGTCGACCAACACGACGTGGCTCTCGTGGTGGGGGCACTCGATGCAGGACGGGCGGTGGTGCTCGTGGTCCTCAGCGGGTGAGCGGTCGGATGCTGCTGAGTGATCGAGGCGGGAGGCTCAGGCGGTGCTCGGCACGATGCGGGGGCGCCAGGCCCGAGGGGCGTCGAAGTGATGGCCGATCACGTCGGCCCCGGCCAGCGCGGCGAGGAACGACTCCGGCCCGTCGAAGTCGTCCATCTCGACGTACGCCGAGCCGATCGCCTCGGGCACGTGGGCGTCGCTCCCCGCACCGCCGGGCAGGCCCCGCTCGCCCGCGAAGGCCGCGGCGCGGGCGTTCAGGCTGCGCAGCGACGTCTTGGCGTTCAGCACCTCGATGGCATCGAGCAGACCGGCATCGGCCAGGGCGACCAGCGCATCCTCGTGCAGGTTGTGGCGCATCGGGTCGAACGGATGGGGCACGTACACGAGGCCGCCCTGGTCACGGATCCGGCGCGCCGCTTCGGTCGGGGCGAGCCCGAACGGGATGTGCTCGGTGAGGAAGAGCCCGATGAGCTCACCGGCATGGGTTCGCACCTCCTCACCCACCACCACCCGGCACGGCAAGCGGTCGGCGAGCTGCACGGCGCCCTTGATGGCGTGGTGGTCGGTGATTCACAGCACGTCGAGGCCCGCCTCGATCACGGCCTGCTCGACCTCGTCGGGTGTGGTGGTGGCGTCACCGGACCACATGGTGTGGCTGTGCAGATCGACGCGGACGGCACCTGGGCGCCGCTCGACGGCCAGGTGGGGATGGCGAGCCACGGCCACCGCCAGGGGCGCGGGACGGGCGCCGCCCATCAGCGCTTGCGACGAAAGATGCGCCCGAAGAAGCCCGGCTTCTGGCCAGCCTGGACCTCGGCCAGCACCTGAGGGCCAACCGAGTTGATGATGTCCTCGGCCTCGTCCAGCACGGCGGCCGCCGACCCATCATCGAGCCCCGGGGGCTCGGGCGGCGTCGGCGGCGAGATCAGCGTGCCGTGAGCCCAGTTGACGTCGGCGAGGCGGCGCTCGTACTTGCCGCAGTTGTCCGGACAACGCCAGGGGGCGTCGGGGGCCAGGTCGAGGTTGCACTTCCGAACGGTCTCGCCGTTCGGGTAGGTGCGGCTCTCGTAGTTCTTGCACTCCTCACGCATGGGCACGGCGCAAAGTCTGCCCGACGCCGAACCCCCTGCGGCACCGCTCAGCCGACCGAGCCCTCCATCTGCAGCTCGATCAGGCGGCTCCACTCGACCGCGTACTCCATCGGCAGCGTGCGGGTCACCGGCTCGATGAAGCCGTTGACGATCAGACCCATGGCCTGCTCTTGCGAGAGCCCACGGGACTGCAGGTAGAAGAGCTGCTCGTCGGCCACCTTCGACACGGTGGCCTCGTGGCCGATCTGCGCATCGCGCTCGCCCACCTCCATGTAGGGCAGGGTGCGGCTCGTCGACTCCTCGTCGAGGATGAGGGCGTCGCACTGCACGTGGCTCTTGCAGCCCGTGGCGCCCTCCTCGACCCGCACCAGACCGCGGTAGGTGGTGATGCCGCCGTCCTTGCTGATCGACTTCGACACGATCTTGGACGTGGTCTCGGGGGCGGCGTGCACCATCTTGGCGCCCGCATCCTGATGCTGGCCGGGGCCGGCGTACGCCACGCTCAGCACTTCTCCCGTGGCCTTGGGGCCGACGAGGTAGACGCTCGGGTACTTCATGGTGAGCTTCGAGCCGATGTTGCCATCGATCCACTCCATGTGGCCCTCGGTCTCGACCCGGGCCCGCTTGGTGACGAGGTTGTAGACGTTGGGCGACCAGTTCTGGATGGTGGTGTAGGTGACACGCGCCGACGGCTTGACCACGATCTCGACCACGGCCGAGTGCAGCGAGTCCGACGTGTACACGGGGGCCGAGCAGCCCTCGATGTAGTGAACCTTGGAGCCCTCGTCGGCGATGATCAGCGTCCGCTCGAACTGGCCGGCGTTCTCGGAGTTGATGCGGAAGTAGGCCTGCAGCGGCATCTCGCACTCGACGCCCGGCGGCACGTAGATGAACGAGCCGCCCGACCACACCGAGCTGTTGAGGGCCGAGAACTTGTTGTCGCCGGGAGTGATGACGGTGCCGAAGTAGCGCTTGACCAGCTCGGGGTACTCGCGCAGGGCCGTGTCCATGTCGCAGAACAGGATCCCCAGCGCCTCGAGGTCCTCCCGGTTCCGGTGGTAGACGACTTCGGATTCATACTGTGCGGTGACCCCGGCGAGGTACTTGCGCTCGGCTTCAGGGATGCCGAGCTTTTCGTAGGTGGCCTGCATCTGGGCCGGGAGCTCGCTCCACTCGTCGACCTGATGGTTGGTCGGCTTGATGTAGTAGTAGATGTCCTGGAAGTCGATGTCGGGCATGTTCTTGGCGAACCACGGCGCCATCGGCTTGCGGTCGAAGGTGCGCAGGCTGCGGAGGCGGAAGTCGCGCATCCACTGCGGCTCGCCCTTCCACCACGAGATCTGCTCGACCACGTCGGCGTTGATGCCCTTCTCGGGCCGAAAGACGTACTCCTCCTCGTCAGCCCAACCCAGCTTGTAGCGACCGAGGTCCAGGTCCGTGGCAGTCATCGAAGAACGCTCCCGACGTAGGGGATTTGCACTACCGCCATAGTAACAATCCCCCCCGCCTCTGCCACCGTCCGGGCCGAGACCATGGCCGAACGGCGATGATGACGTCGTGCACCTGTTCTGGTTCGTGCCGTCGATGGGCGACGAGGCTCGGCTCGGCGATCCCGGCTCCGCCCTCGCTCCAACCCTCGATCACCTCGTCGCCGTGGCGCGGACTGCCGAGGCCGCGGGGTTCGAGGGGATGCTCGTGCCCACCGGCGAGCTGTGCCACGACGCCTGGATCGTGGCCGCCTCGCTCGCCCAGCACACCGAGAGCCTGAAGTTCCTGGTCGCCTTCCGACCGGGCTTCGTGAACCCCCCGGTGGCCGCCCGCACCGCCGCCACGCTCGACTGGCTCACCGGCGGGCGCGTGCTGCTCAACGTGGTCACCGGCGGCCACGACCACGAGCTGGCCAAGGACGGTGACTTCCTCGACCACGACGGGCGGTACCGCCGCACCGCGGAGTTCCTCGAGCTCGTCCTGCGCAGCTGGCACGAACAGGGATGGGACCATGACGGCGAGTTCTTCAGGGTCGTCGACGGAGGCATCGCGCAGCGACCGGTGCAGCAGCCTCACCCGCGCATCTACCTCGGCGGCTCGTCCGACGCAGCCATGGATGCAGCCGCCCGCTTCGCCGACGTGTACCTGATGTGGGGCGAGCCGGTCGAGCGCATGGCGCCCCGTGCTGCGGCCGCCAAGGCACTGGCGGCCTAGCGGTACGGCCGCACGCTCGACGTCGGCACGCGGTTCCAGCTCGTGGTGCGTGACACCGACGACGAGGCGCGGGCGGCCGCCGAGGACCTGGTCAGCCACATCTCCGAGGAGTACCGCGAGCGCATCCGCAGCCACGCCGACCGCACCGACTCCGAGGGGCAGCGGCGTCAGAACGAGCTGCGCTCGTTCGGCTCGGAGTGGCTGAGCGATGCGCTGTGGAACGGTTTCGCGCGGGCCCGCATGGGAGCTTCTGTCGCGCTCGTCGGCAGCGGCGAGACGGTCAAGGCCGAGCTCGACCGCTTCGTCGCCGCGGGCATCGACACCTTCATCCTGTCCGGTTACCGCCACGACGAGGAGGCAGAGCGCGCCGGACGGCTGCTGCTCCCGCTCGTCAACGAGTGACGGATGCCTTGGCCGCTCGTTGGCCCGCGACTCCCCCGGCCACGACGACGACGAGCCCGGTGCCCATCAGGATCAGCACGACGGGCCAGGCGTTGGCCATCGCCGCGAACCCGGCCGCGATGAACGCCATCGATCCCACCAGCATCGGCACGTAGCTGACGGTGTGGGCCGCCTGCCACGCCTGATCGGACGACATCGTGGTGCGGGTGCGGATGCCGGCGTAGTGGTTGCGGCCGAGCGACCCTGACTTCGCCAGGCTGGCGGTGAAGCCCACAGCGATGCCTCCGATGACGATGAGCAGCCCGGCGATCCAGTTCACGGCGTCGACGCTACCGAGCCGCCCACCGCTACCCCTCCGACCTGCCGGCAGGCGGCCGCTCGCACTTTCCGTCGCGACGTCGCTGTAGAGCAGCAACGACGCGACGGAGAGCGGCGGAGGGGTGGGGCCGACGCTACGGGGCGGACCTCGCCGCGGTCCGTCTGACTCGGCGGCCAACCTCAGGTTCGGCGACGGGGTAGCGGAGCCGACCCACATGGCGGTCGCGATTGGGCGGGCGCCGTCAGTCCATCTCGATGAAGATGCACTCGCCGGGGCAGTTGTCGGCGGCCAGGACCGTGGCCCCGTGGTGGCGGGGCGGCACCCACGCCAGGCTCCCCGAGCTGCCCGGATCGTTGCCGGGTACGCCGGCTTCGCACACGTAGGCGATGCCGTCTTCGAGCTGCACGAACACGTCGGGGCAGTGGTCGAGGCACAGGCCGTCGCCCGTGCAGAGGTCTTGGTCGATCCACACCCGCACCCAGACGACGCTATCGGCGGCCTCCAACGGTCGGGGCACCGGAGCGGCCGCCGTTAGCGTCTCGCCCGATGTCACCCTCGCCCCCCGCCGCCAAGCGCCTGCCCACCGCCGTCGCCCGCCACACCCGCACCATCACTGACGACTGGGCGTGGCTGCGGGCCAAGGACGATCCCGACACCCTTGCTTACCTCGAGGCCGAGAACGCCTACGCCGACGCTTGGATCGCTCCGCTGCAGCCGTTGCGCGACGCCATCTTCGACGAGATCAAGCGGCGCACGAAGGAGACCGACCTGTCCGTCCCGGCCCGCAAAGGCCCGTGGTGGTACTACTCGCGCACCATCGAGGGGCTCGACTACGCCCTGCACTGCCGGCGGGCCACGTTCGACGACACCAGCCCCGAGCACGTGCTCGTCGACGAGAACCTCGAAGCCGGCGATCACGACTACTTCGAGCTCGGCGGGTTCGACGTCAGCCCGAGCGGCCATCTGCTGCTGTGGTCGACCGACACGACCGGGGCCGAGGAGCTCACGCTGCGCATCCGTGACCTGCGCACCGGCGCCGACCTCGCCGACCGGATCGAGCGGACCACCTACGGCACGGCGTGGTCAGCCGATGAACGGTTGGTGTTCTACACGGTGCCCGACGACGCCATGCGGGCCTTCCAGGTGTGGCGCCACGAGGTCGGCCGGGCCGACAGCAGTGGCGATGTGCTCGTCTTCCAAGAGGACGACGACCGCTTCTCGGTCGGCGTCGAGGCGAGCCGCAGCGACGCCATGGTCTTCGTCGTCGTCGGGAGCCGCACGACGAGTGAGGTGTGGTTCGTCCCCGCAGCCGCGCCCACCGAACCGCTGACGGTGATCGCTCCCCGCCAGATCGGCATCGAGTACGAGGTCGACCACCAGGGCGACCGGTTCGTGATCCTGACCAACGCCGGCGACTCCGAGGACTTCACCGTGGTCACGGCCCCCGTGACCGACCCGGGTCCCGAGCGGTGGACGACGCTCGTGGCCCACGTCGCCGGCCGCCGCATCGACGACGCCCACGCCTTTGCTACGCACCTCGTGCTGGCCGAGTGGTTCGAGGCGAGGCAGCGCCTGCGGGTGCTGTTCGCGGACGGCACCGATCGGGTGATCTCCTTCGACGAGGACGTCCACAGCGTCGAGCTGGGCGCCAACGCCGAGTACGACACCACGAACCTGCGTTTCACCTACCAGTCGCTCGTGACCCCGCCGACGGTCTTCGACGAGGACGTCGTCACCGGCGAGCGTGTGCTGCGCAAGCGCCAACAGGTGCTTGGCGGCTACGACCAGGACGACTACGAGAGCTTCCGCACGTGGGCACCTGCCGACGACGGGACGCTCGTGCCGGTCGACGTCGTGCGCCGCCGCGGCATCGCCACCCCGTCGCCGCTCGTGGTCTACGGCTACGGCAGCTACGAGTCGAGCATGCCGCCGTGGTTCTCGATCGCCCGGCTCTCGCTCCTCGACCGAGGGGCGGCGTGGGCGCTGGCCCACACCCGCGGCGGCGGCGAGCTGGGCCGGCAGTGGTACGTCCACGGCCGCCTCGCCGAGAAGCGCAACACCTTCACCGACGCGATCGCCGTGGCCGAGCACCTCGTGGCCACCGGCGTCGCGACGCGAGCCGGTCTTGCGCTCCGCGGCGCATCAGCCGGTGGGCTCCTCGTCGGCGCCACCATCAACCTGCGCCCGGACCTTTTCGCCGCGGCGGTCGCCCAGGTGCCCTTCGTCGACGTGGTGAACACGATGCACGACACGTCGCTGCCGCTCACGACCAGCGAGTACGAGGAGTGGGGCAACCCCGCTGACCCCGTGGTCGAGGCCTACCTCGAGAGCTATTCGCCGTATGAGAACGTCAGCAGTGCTCGCTACCCCGCGCTGCTGGTGACGGCCGGCTTCAACGACCCGCGGGTCAGCTACCACGAGCCCGCCAAGTGGGTGGCCAAGCTGCGGGCCACCACCGATCCCGCCAGTGGCCCGTTGCTGTTGTGGACCGAGCTCGGCGCCGGCCACGGCGGCCCGTCCGGCCGCTACGACTCCTGGCGCGAGGAAGCCAAGATCCTCGCCTTCGTGCTTCAGGTCCTGGGCTGCGACTGAGCACCCGCGCCTTGGACACGACCGGCAGCCCTCACTGAGCTCACCACGCGGCTCGGCTGTACCTCGGGGGGCGGGCCGCTGTTCTTCGGTTCACGGTTGTCGAGTTGCCGCGGCCGTCGGGCTGCGGTCACGGCTGAGGTGGCGTCCGGTCGCAGACGACTTGGTTCCGACCGTTGCTCTTGGCGCGGTACAGCGCTGCGTCGGCGCGTTGAAGGGTGTCGTGCAGGGCTCGGTGGTGCTCGGCTGCGCCGAGGCTGATGGTCACGCCGGCGACCATGTTCGGCGAGCTCTCGACGACCAACTCGGCGATGGCGACGCGCAGTGCTTCGGCGCGGCCCGCCGCAGCGGCCAGGTCTGCTCCGGGCAGCAGAACGGCGAACTCCTCACCACCGAACCGGGCCAGAAGATCGATGGTTCGAAGGTGACTGGTGAGCGCGGCGCCGACTGCGCACAGCACGATGTCGCCACCGTCGTGACCGTGAGTGTCGTTGACTGCCTTGAAGTGATCGATGTCGATCATCAGCACTGCCGCTGGCACATGATTGACCGCACATGCCTTCAACAGCCGATCGGCGCGAGAGTCGAAACCCCGACGGTTCGTCAGCTTCGTCAGCGGATCGGTGTCCGCCTCGCGCCGCAGGTCTTCCTCGCGACGCTGCATCTCGGTGGTGTCGCGGGTCACGATGATGAACCCTTCAGGTTCACCTTTCTCATCGACCACTGTCGAAATCATTGTGTCGGTGTAGAACGTTTCGCCTGGCGAACTGAGCGCCCATCCCTCAGTGCGCCGCCACCCGGCGAATATCGCGGCGTCAAGAACGTCAGAGAGCCGTTCGACCGACACCACTTGGTCCAGAGGGCGGCCTACTGCTTGCGACGCTTTGAGGCCGAACAAGCGCTCACCAGATGCGTTCCACGAGTCGATGAGTCCAGCACGGTCGATGGTGTAGATCGCGTATTCGCGGACCATCTCGACGATGAGGCGAATGCGGTCGCGTTCGTGGCTCAGCTCATGCTCGCGGTGCACCAGTTCCGTCACATCGCTGATCACGGCGACGTAGTAGCCCGGACGAGGTCGATGAACAGACACCTCTACCGTGGCGACGGTGCCGTTCACCTCGAGCCTCGAACGGTGGTTTGCCACTACCACGGTCCCGCCTTCGTCGGCCCTCACCAGCGCGCCGAGATCGGGCACCAACGGGGCGAGCAGAGTGAAGGCGTTGCCCATGACCGCCGACCCTACGAACGGGCTCAGCAACTGCACCGACATGGGGGTGGCTCGAGTCACGGATCCTGTCGAGTCGAACGCGACGACGCCGACAGGGAGCAGGTAGAGCAACTCGTAGAGCTCTTCGAGCTCATTGTTCAACGAGCCGGACCCAGACGGTTCGTTCAGGTCCATTGCACGAGGAGGAATCGTCGTGCGGCGTCGCGGCGCGTCAGCAATCGCAACCGCACTGAGGTCGGCTTCATCCGTAAGGTGAAGACGTAGTCAATGGTTGCATCGAGCTCACTCTCGGTCTCGAACCGATGCGCGACCATGAAGTTGTTCGTGCATGGGGCGACCTCACTGAAGAAAAGCCGACCGACGACTCGCTCCGGTGAAAGGCCAGAACGAGTCGACTCGGTTCGGTTGTACATGACAACACGATGATCGGCATCCATGGCAATGACACCGAACGTGGTGTCCTGCAACTGAGAATCGGAGGATGAGGTCAACTGGTCGTACAGATCGATCTCATCGAACTCCACTGACGCAGCGTATCACCGGGGGACGTCGGTGCAAGGTCCCGGTCATGAGGTCCCGGTCATGATGGCCAGTGCTTGTTGACCACCACTGCCCGTGGGAGATCCCAGCGTTCCAGGGGTGCCGATTGGTTGTTCGAACGTGAACAGATCGGGGCGACATCGATCAACTGCCCCACTGTGGGGTGGGCGGGGATCGCTCGCCGCGTGGCGAGCTGAGTCACTCGGAAGGCGACCGGATCATCGAGGCCCGGAACCGTTCCTCGATGGTCTAGCGCCGCGAATCGGCTGCGCTCCATCGGCTGTGACCACGGCTCGAAATGGGCGAACTGGCCGAAGGCTCATCAGTCTCCAGCACCAGTCCGTCTGACCGTCAGTCCAACGCCGCGATCAAGACGAGCACGAGCAGACCGAGGTTGCGCACGACGGTCCAGGGGCCAATGGGTCTGGTGGACAGGCGCCCGAAGCAGGCGCACGGCGGCCGCTCCCCCCGCGCCAGCTTCACGATGACGAACGCCGTGAACGCGGCGAGGAGCGCGGCGGCGGCGAGGTCGGTCCACGGCGTGCCGAGGCCGGTGGCCACCGCGGCCCCGAGACCGAGCTCGAGCCACGGGACGCCGATCGCGAGCACGGCTGGGATGCCGAGGTCGCGCGCCTGTGACCGCCAGGTGTGATCGGCGAGCTTGAGCGCGCCCGAAGCGAGCAGGACCGCACCCACCAGTACCCCGGCACCGGTGGCGACCAGGCCTCCGCTCATCGCCCTGGCCGGCTCACGACTGCAGACCGCCGAGCTTCCCCTTGTGGAACAACATCGGACTCGACTCCTGCTCGGGCGCCGAGAGGGAAGTGACGC
Source organism: Acidimicrobiales bacterium (assembly GCA_038244535.1). Taxonomy (GTDB): domain Bacteria; phylum Actinomycetota; class Acidimicrobiia; order Acidimicrobiales; family Ilumatobacteraceae; genus JBBRTJ01. Next base: position 47,685 of record JBBRTJ010000001.1, read on the forward strand.
GGCCCATCACGAACCAATGATCACCGGCCTCGACCACCTGCTCGATGGTGCAGTCCATCCACGCGTGGATGCCGTCGAGAATCGGCGCACCGCTCGGCGCTGGGGTCCACGCCACGCCCTCGAACTTGTCGTCGCCCTCCTTGGCGAAACGCCAGCAGAGCTCGGCCTGATCGATCGTGAGCACGTTGACGCAGAACACACCGTGGCGCTCGATGTCGGGCCAGCTCGAGCTGTTGCGGGCCGGCAGGAACCCGACGAGGGGCGGATCAAGCGACACCGACGTGAACGATCCGATGGTCAGACCAACCGGCTTGCCGTCGGGCGCCGCCGTCACGACCGTGACCCCGGTGGGGAAGTGGCCGAGGACGCGGCGGAACTCCTTGCCGTCGATGGTGGTCATGGATCGACGCTACGTGAACGAGAGGGTGAGGCCCTCGGATGCGGCGATGACCTCGAACCCGGCGTGGTCGCCGAAGGCGCGGGCACACGCCAGCACCTCGTCGAGGGCGTCGTCGGAGCGCCCGGGGTCGTGGTGGAACAGCGCCAGGGTCTTGACGCCCGCTTCCTTGGCCAACCACAGCGCATAGTCATAGGAGCAGTGACCCCAGGTGCGCTTCATCTCGAACTCGGCTCGCGTGTACTGGGCGTCGTGGATGAGCAGGTCGGCCCCCTGGGCCAGTTCGAGGGCGGACTCGGCGATGCCGAACGAGCCGTCGTGCGGTTGCTGGTGGTCGCTGAGGTAGGCCACCGAAGTGCCCTCCCAGGTGACCCGATAGCCGTTGGTGCGACCGACGTGGGGGATCTCGCCGCTGAGCACCTCGGCCTCGCCGATCTGCATCACGCCCGGGGGCCGCTCGATGAAGCGGATGGCACCAGGCAGATCCGTCACCGTGATCGGGAAGTACGGCTCGCGCATGAACAGGTCGAAGGCGTCGCGCACGCTCGAGCCGTTGACCGGCGCCGGCGCGTAGATGTCGAGCTCGGACCCGGGCCGCAGCACCGGCACGAAGAAGGGCAGCCCCTGGATGTGGTCCCAATGAAGATGCGACACCAGCACGGTTCCGCGGAAGGTGCCGTCGCACGGCTGAGACTCGCCGAAGTACCGAAGGCCGGTGCCCATGTCGAGCACGATCGGAGGCTGGCCCGCCACCTCGAGCGCTACACACGACGTGCTGCCGCCATAGCGGCGAACGGATGGCCCGCAGCACGGCGTTGATCCCCTGACCCCATAGAACGTCACGTTGAGCAAGTGGTCCCCCTTGGGTAGCGGACGATACGTACCCCGAGGGAGACGTGGCAATGTCGCGAGGTGTGACGGATGTAGCACCGGGGTGGGGTGCAGCGTACGGTTCCCGCCATGAGCGTGACGACCACGGCCACCCCGCCGGCTCCCACGGTGGCGCCCCCGTTGCCCGACGGCCTCGTAGCCGTGGTGAAGCGTGAGTGCGCCACCTGCGTGCTGGTCACCCCGGTCCTGGCCCAGCTGGCCTCCGCACCGAGCGTGACGCTGTCGGTGTTCACCCAGGACGACCCGGACTTTCCGGATGGCATCAGCAGCATGCACGATGACGACCTCGCACTGAGCTGGCACCACGACATCGAGACCGTGCCCACGCTGCTGCGGGTAGAGGGTGGACGCGAGGTGGGCCGCATCGTCGGCTGGAGCCGCCCGGAGTGGGAGGCCTTCACCGGCGTCGCCGACCTCGGCCCGGGGCTGCCTGAGTGGCGGCCGGGCTGCGGTTCGCTCAGCGTCGACCCGAACCTGGCCGACGACCTCCGAGTGCGCTTCACCGGGTCGACCCTGCGGGGCCGGCGAGTCGAGCTGGCCAGCCTCGAGGACGAGTGGGAGGCGATGTTCGACCGCGGCTGGACCGACGGCCTGCCCGTCGTGCCCCCCACCGAGGCCCGCGTGCTGCGGATGTTGGAAGGCACGACCCGCCACCCCCAGGACGTCGTTGCCATCGTGCCGCCCGACCTGGTCGCCGTCACGGTCGAGAAGGTCGCCGTCAACGCGGTGATGGCGGGCTGCAAGCCCGAGTACCTGCCTGTGGTGCTCGCGGCCGTCGAGGCCGCCTGCAACGACGAGTTCAACATCCACGGCGTGCTCGCCACCACGATGCCGGTGGGGCCACTGATCATCGTCAACGGGCCCATCCGCCGGGCCATCGGGATGAACAGCGGCATCAACGTGCTCGGCCAGGGCAACCGGGCCAACTCCACCATTGGCCGGGCCTTGCAGCTCGTGATCCGCAACGTCGGCGGCGGACGGCCGAACGAGGTCGATCGCGCCACCCACGGCAACCCCGGCAAGGTCGGGTGGTGCGTCCCCGAGGACGAGGAGGGATCGCCGTGGACGCCGCTGTCGGTGGCCCGAGGGTTCCCGGCCGGTATGAGCACCGTGACGCTGTTCCCGGCCGAGGGCCCGCGGTGCGTGGTCGATCAGCTCGCCCGTGACGCCGGCCAGCTCGCGACCTCGTTCGCCGCCGCCCTGCGCACCGTGCACCACCCGAAGCTGCCACTCGGCTTTGACGCCGTGCTCGTCGTCGGCCCCGAGCACGCTCGCGTGTTCGCCGATGCCGGCTGGAACCGCGAGCAGCTCGTGGCCGAGCTCGACGCCCGCCTGCAGCTCCCCGGATCCGAGATCATCCGTGGTGCCGGGGGCATGGCCGAGGGGATCCCCGAGCGCCTGCGCGACGCCACGCTGCCCAAGTTCCGCCCTGGCGGCCTCCTGGTGGTGCACGCCGGTGGCGGAGCGGGCCTGTTCTCGACCGTCATCGGTGGCTGGGCCAACGGCGCCATCGGGAGCCAGCCGGTCACCAAGGAGATCACCTCATGAGCACGATCATCATCGACCCGACCGGTGAGCGATCCGTGGTCGAGCGGACCCTGACCGAGCGGCCCGTCTCGCTCGAGGGCAGGGTCGTCGGCCTGCTCGACATCTCCAAGCCTCGAGGCGACATCTTCTTGAACCGCATCGAGGAGCGCCTGACCGGTCTCGGCGCGAAGGTGCTGCGCTTCAAGAAGCCGACCTTCACCAAGCCCGCCCCCGTCGACCTGCGCCATGAGATCGCGATGCAGTGCGAGGTGGTCATCGAAGCGCTCGCCGATTGAGGCAGCTGCACGTCGTGCAGTGTGCACGACATCGCTGATCTCGAATCCCGCGGCATCCCGAGCGCCTTCGTGGCGACGGTCGAGTTCATCACCGCCGCCGAGGCCCAGTCGGCCTCGCTCGGCTTGGCCACGGCCCGGGTCTTCACGCCGCACCCCGTGCAGGACCGCACCGACGCCGAGATGGTCGAGTACGCCGACTCCGTCTTCGACGAGATCGTGAGCAAGGTCACCCGTACTCCCTAGGCGGCGCGTATCTTGCCGCCGCCTACCGCCTCATGAACCGATGTGCGGGCACCCCCGTGCTCAGTCGACAAGGAGCGTGCTGTCATGGGTTTTCCTGTTGCCGGTGGAGTTGGCCTGGCCACGTGGACCGACGCGGCCGGAGCGGGCTCGCTTGTACCGGTTGACTACTTTCCCGGGTTGATACGGGACAGCGCGCAGCAGGCGTGGACGCAGTACCACGACGACTTGGTGACGGCGCTGAGCAAGGAGCTCGGCATCGGCGACCTGGTCACGTCCGGCGTCACCTTGTACGACATCAACATCACGATCGCCCCAGACGTCTCGCTGAGCGTCGACCGCGACGGCAACGGTGACCTGTTGGTGACCCTGACCACGGGCGGATGCTCCATCACGGCGACGGCCACCCAACCGACAGCCCTCGGCAGTTGGGCCGACCCGCGGTTCTCCTTCGACTTCGCCCTCGACCTCACCTATCGCATCGACCTGCCGCCGACCACGGGGCCGGTGTCGGCCACCGGGTTCACCGAGGTGCACGTCCTGTCGCCCCACATCGACTCGCACAACCTCGTCGCCGACGTGGTGATGTTCTTCAACTCGATCTGGGACCTGTTGAGCGGTGACGGGTTCGTGCAGATGCTGGAGCGCTGGATCGCCAGCACCGACTTCGCATCATTGGTGAACCCTCTGCTGCAACCGCTCAACGACAAGCTGACCGAGCTGGCGGGTCAGGGCTTCTGGTTCCTGAACGCCGTGATCGACCGGCTCGACGGTGGAGCGGGTGGCCTGCATGGCCTGAGCATCCCGGGTGCGCCGCAGGACCGCCTCGACGTGATGCTCCTGACCCAGGGCTACGACAACAGCGGCGTGATCACGGGCGACATCACCTGGCCCGCAGCGCTTGGTCGCCCTGTGCCGACAGGTTCGTTCGAGGCGGTGGCGCTCTCGAGCCAGGTGCTCGCCGACGCAGCTGCCGTCAGCATCGGGATCGCACTGGCCGACCCTCAAGCGGCTACCCGCCTCGTGCCCAAGGTCGAGGCGCCGGCGGGGACGACGTTCACGTCGGCCGACCGGGTGCCGCTCAACCCGCAGGCACTGCCGCTGCGCCAGTCGATGCTCATGCGAGCGATGAACGTCGACGACGTGATGCTGAACCCGCAGCCGATGCCGCCGGGCGTGGATGTGACGACGGTGGCGAGTGACGTCGAGGCACAGAGCATGGCCGCCGACGTGCGCGCCGGAGTCGCCTCACGGTTCATCACGGCCCTCGGGAGCGCCAACTTCGCGGCGCTCGCCACGCTGTTCGAGCAGGGGCCGATCACGTTCGACATCCACGGGATCGTCACGCTCCCGGGCGAACCCGGCGCGCTGTTCGGCAGCGAGAAGCACGTTGGTCAAGTGGCACGCATCTCGGTGCTCGACGACGCCACCACCTGTCGACGCCACTACGTCCTCGACCAGGTGCCGATCGGGCCGAAGTTGCCCATGCGGTGCGATCTCGCGCCGGGTTGGGTGTGGTCGGGCGGGCAGAGCGTCGCCTGCTCCCCCGACGGCTGGGACGGCTCCGTCACCGTCGGACCAGCGGTCGACTTCAGCGCTCGCATCCGCCCCCACGACCACGTGAGCTTCGAGACCGTCCGCGAGGTGCACGAGGAGTCGAGGTTCGCCGTCAACGCTGTGCGCCAGTTCGCCGCCTCGTCGACGTTGGCGCAAGCGGCCGTCGAGATGCCGGTATCAGTCGAGATGCCGGTATCAGCGGCGATCTCCACCGAACGCGTCGTCTCCATCCCTGTCCGCAACACCGTCTCGGTGGTGAGCGAGCACGGCGCGGTGATCGCCGAGGCGCTCGTGCGTCACGATCCGTCGGGGGCCGGAGTCGTGCCGAGCATCGACTTCACGGTCGCCGCCTTCACCGCTCCCATCATCCGTTAGCTCCCCCGCCGCCGGTGACGACCAGGCCACCAGCCGCCGTCGCCGTCGCTGGGGTCGCCAGTAGGGTCAGACAGATGCACCGCCCCCAGCGAGGGCTGTTCGCCCCCCGAATCGCGGCGACGGTCGTGGTGATCGCTGCGGCGAGCGCCACCATGGCGATCACCGTCCCAGTCGCCGTGGCCGCGCCCGTGAAACCGACGACGACCACCACGACCACGCCCCGGCCGCCCGCCGTGAACCTTCCCAAGGTCTTCCTCCTCGGCGACTCCATCATGGCCGGGCTGCCCTTCGGCACCGGCCTGAAGGCTCTCCAGGGTTCGTACGCAGTCACGATCGACGCCCAGGTCTGCCGCCGCCTCACCGGTGCGAGCTGCTCCTACCAGGGAAAGACCCCGGCCAACGCGCTCACCGTCGCCCAGACCAATCGCACCAAGCTTGCGGGGCAGGTCGTGGTCGTGATGGCGGGCTACAACGACAGCTCGGTGGCCGCCCCACTGGCCACCTTCATGCAGCTGTTCGAGGCGGCCGGCGTGCGCGAGGTGGTGTGGGCGACCTACCGCAACCTCAAGGGCGTCTACAACGCCTCGAACGCCACCTTGCTGGCCGCCCCCGCCACCTACCCGAAGCTGACCGTGGCCGACTGGGACGCCTTCTCGAAAGGCAAGACCACGTGGTTCGGCAGCGACGGCCTCCACCTGACCGGCGCGGGCTCGGCGGCGCTCGGAGCGTTCCTGCACGACCAGATCGAACTGGCCCTGGCCGCCAGCGGTCCCGGAGCGGGCACCACCACGTCCGGGCCGGTGGCCACTGCTGCGCCGGCCTCCAGCGCGGTGACGCTGTCGGGCGCCGGCCTCGCCTCGACGGCGCCGGGTGCGGCCGGCCCCGACGCCCGGCCCGCTGGCCTTCCGATCGGCGGCGCCGCCGGCCCACCGGACCCAGCCGGAAGCAGCAGCCCCGACCTGAGCCTCGCCTCGATGGGCGGCGCCGCGCTGGCGATGGCTGTGCTCATCGGGGGCGTGGCCTGGATCATGGTGCGCCGGCGCACCAACCCGTTCGACTTCGACACGGAGTCGTGAACGGCGCCCCCCGGGCGCTCACGGGGGAGTCGGAGGGCTCCTGAACGACGCCCGCGGGCGCGCTCAGGGGAGCCGAAGGGCTCCGTCGCGGCACTCGACGAGCCCATCGGCGAGCAGTCCGGCGATGATCCGCTCGGCCCGCTCGGGATCGGTCGCCAACCCGGTGGCCCCGCCCACGGCTGCGCCCACGAGAGGCCCCGCGACCAGCGCCGCCAGCACTCGGCCCCGAGCCTGGCGGTCACTGCCCGCGTACGCCGCTTGCCGACCGCTCACGCCGGCCGAGCCGTGGGCCGGATCGGGCTCGGGGTGACCGGCGGCCGACCACGCACAGCCAGCCGCCAAAGGGCACCCGCCGCAGGCCCACGCCCGGGCGGTGCACACCGTCGCTCCGAGATCCAGCATCGCCTGGTTCCACGCCCACGCCTGCCCCGGGGGCAGCAGCGCATCGGCCGCTGACTGGACCTCCCGCGGCGAGAGGCGCCGCCCGGCGCGACGCGCCAGGACCCGGGCCACGTTGGTGTCGACCACGGCCGCATCGGCCTCGAAGGCAAAGGCCAACAGGGCACGCGCCGTGTAGGCGCCGACACCGGCCAGCGCGACGAGCCCCTCGTAGGTGTGCGGCAGACGTCCACCGAGATCGTCACGGATGACCCGGGCGGCCTCATGCAGCCGCTGCGCGCGGCGCGGGTAGCCCAGCCCCTGCCATTCGCGCAGCACGTCGCCGAGCGCGGCGCCTGCGCACGCCGACGGGGTCGGCCATCGCTGCAGGAACGACTCGTAGCGCTTCACCACCCGGGCGGCCTGCGTCTGCTGCAACATGACCTCGCTCACCAGGATCGCCCACGGGTCGCGGGTGTGCCGCCACGGCAGGTCGACCCGCCGCCCGCCGCCCCAGCTCAGCAGGGCGCGTTGCTCAGCGAGCGACACAGGTGCACCGTCGTGACGTAGGGAAGCGTGAACGGTTGAGGGATGCCGGCGACGCGTCGACGCACCCCGTCGAACACCTCGGCCTGCTCGGACGCGGGACGTGACGCGACGTAGCTCCGGGTGGCCACGAGATCGAGCAGGCCCTCGAGATCGAGCACCTGCTCGTGGGGGAACCGACGCTCGACCACCGACCCGTACGCGCCGCTCCGGCCGATCTCATCCGCCCAATCGATGTCCCGCTCCCACGGAAGCTCGACTCCCGCCTTGATCACGTCGTCAAGCTGGAAGAACCATGGGAGCGCGTCGGACCGGTCGTTCCAGAGCAGTGCGAGCCCGCCGCCGGGGCGAAGGACCCGCGCCACCTCGTGGAGGAACGCCGGCCGCTCGAACCAGTGCGCCGCATGGGCCGCCACCACCACGTCGACCGAGGCGTCGGCGAACGGCATCGTCTCGGCCGTTCCCTCGTGGACCACGACGCCGGGCGTGCTGGCGACGAGCTCGGCGCGCATGTTGGCCAGCGGCTCGACGGCGGTCAGCGACGAGCCGAACGGGACGAGGAGCCGCGTGAGCTTGCCGGTCCCGGCGCCGAGGTCGACCACCACCCGGCCGGGTTCAATGGACAGCTCGTCGGCCATCCAACCGACGGCGGCGGCTGGGTACGAGGGCCGGGCCCGCTCGTACCTGCCGGCAACCCGGTCGAAGCTGGTGGCCGCAACGGGGACGCCGTGAGGCCGAGGCCCGTTGCTCACGCCCAGGGATCGGTGCCGTCGTACGGGCGGCGCCGGACCGGCGCGGCGTCGCGCTTCCACACCATCACGCGGCGACGGAAGAAGCAGACCTCCTGGCCGTCCTGGTTGAAGCCCTTGGTCTCGACGGTCACGATGCCCCGATCAGGCTTGGAACTGCTCTCTTTGACCTCGAGCACCTTGGTCTCGGCGTAGATGGTGTCGCCGTGGAACGTCGGGTGCTTGTGCTGGAGGGTCTCGACCTCGAGGTTGGCGATGGCGGCACCGCTCACGTCGGGCACGCTCATCCCCAGCACCAGCGAGTACACGAGGTTGCCGACCACGACGTTGCGACCGTGAACCGTCTCGTGCTCGGCGAACCAGGCGTTGGTGTGCAACGGGTGGTGGTTCATCGTGAGCATGCAGAACAGGTGGTCGTCAGCTTCGGTGATGGTCTTGCCGGGCCAGTGCTTGTACACGTCTCCGGGGGTGAAGTCCTCGAGGTAGCGGCCGAACGGACGCTCGTACACGGTCATGGGCGGGCACCCTACCGACCGGGCTTCTCCTCATCGCCAGCCGCACCGGCGTTGGACAGCCCGGTCGCCGGCTCCTCCAGGTGGCCGTACTGCTCGATCCACTCGAGGCGGTTCGGCGCCGTGCCGATGGCCTCGAACGCGGCGGTGCGATCACGGGGGCCGAGGCGCAGGGTCACGTAACTGATCGCCCCGAGCGGGATCGGGAGCCAGAAGGCTGCGAGGCGGTAGGTGACCACGCCGATGGCGGCGGTGCTGGGCTCCATCCCGAACGCGACGAGCGTCGACGTGAGCACGGCCTCGACCACGCCGAGGCCGCCTGGGGTGATCGGGATGGCAGCCGAGACGTTGGCCAGGCAGAAGGCGAGGAGGATCCCGTCGATGGGCGGCTGGCCCCCGAACGCGCGCAGGAACACGTAGAGCGAGGCCGCATCGAGGAGCCAGTTGGCCACCGCCCACAGCGCAGCGCGGCGCAGCAGCACCGGATCGCGCATCATGTCTCGAAGCCGGTCGGCGATGCTGCTGACCAGCTCGACGGCCTTGTCCTCCTTGACGAAGCGGACCTTGCGAGCCACGGCCCGCACGGCTCGCTCAGCTTGAGCACGACCCTTGAGCAGCCCGATGACGATCAGCCCGAACGCGGCCATGAGCAAGATGCCGATGATGCCCACGGTGGCGTAGGCGGCGTTGACACCCTGGAAGGGGATGGTCCACAGCAGGGCCAACCAGAGCATCAGGTTGAGCACCACCGCCGACCCGACGCCGACGGTGGCCAGCGCGAAGCCGGCGTTGGCTGGCTCGACGCCGCTGGCGGTCATCAGGCGAAAGCCGAGGGCTGAACCGGCAGCCGAACCGCCGGGGACCAGGTTGGTCACGGTCTTCGTGGCGAGCTGAATGCGCACGAGGCGGAAGAGCTTGAGCTTGTCGTCACTCGGAAGGGCCACCCAGGTGAGGCGGGAGTATGCGGCAAAGGCCGCCAACTGGAAGCCGAGGCCCAGCACCAGCAGCACCGGGTTCAGCTCGGACAGCGTGTCGAGGGCGCTCCTGAAGCCGCCCAGCTGCGGAAGGATCAGGTTGTTGAAGACCAGCCAGAACAGAACGATCTGGATGGTCCGCTTGATCCCTCGGCGGCGCCCGGCGGCCTTCGGGCCATCGACCAGCGCCATGCGGATGCCCCGCGCGGGCGTGTCGAGCGGCGCGCCAGGCGCCGCGTCGCCGGCCGGTTCGTCGGGCATCCCCCCATAGCTAGCCGATCCAGGCCCGTTCAGGAAGGACCTCCTCACGAACCGAGCTGCTCGACGAGCTCGACCAGCGTGCTCACGAGCGCCGGGCGGAGCTCGCTCGGCGACTTGCCGAGGCGCACGACCACCGCGTCGAGCGCAGGGATGACCAGCGTGTACTGCCCCTCGTAGCCGTGGGCGCCGAACGTGCCGAGCTCGCCCAGCGGCCCGTTCCAGAGCCACCACTGAGCGCCGTAGCCGTGCTCCTCCTCGGGTGGCGTGGGCGTCGGCGTGCGGGCCTGGTCGACCCAACCGACAGGCAGGACCTGCCGGCCATCCCACCGGCCGTTGCGCAAGTAGAGGGTGCCGAACCGGGCGAAGTCTCGGGCGGTGGCGTACAGGAACGACGAGCCGATGAACGTGCCAGCCGCGTCGAAGCGGGGATCGGCGGACCGCATGCCGATCGGGCCGAACAGACGGTCGGCGAGGTAGCGGCGCAGGCCGGCCTCGCCACCGCCGATCGCCGCCGAGGCGATGCGAGCCAGGACGTTGGTCGTGCCGGAGGAGTAGTTCCACACCGTTCCCGGCTCGTGGTCGAGGGGGAGCGAGGCCGCGTAGGAGGCGACGTCGCCATGGCCGGCGCCGAACAGCATCTCGATGCAGTGCGAGGTCTCCGCGTCGACGTAGTCCTCGTTGAAGCGCAGCCCGCCCGACATCGTGAGCAGGTGACGCACCGTGATGGCGGAACGCCCGTCACCCGGCGCCTGCCACTCGGGCACCGGCGCGGGCTCGTCGAGGTGCACGAGCCCGTCGGCCACGCACAGCCCGATGAGAGCCTGCGTGACGCTCTTGCCCATCGACCACGAGATCAGCGGCTCGGCCAGATCGGTGCTCGGCCCGTAGCCCTCCCACACGATTCGACCGTGGCGCACGACCACCAGCGCCAGCGTGAGCCCGAGCTCGGGTGGTTGCAACAGCAACTTCTCTGCGGCCGGAAGGTTGGCCTGCTGGGCGGACGGGGCGATGGGCCACGCCTCAGTCGGCCACGGCACGCCATCAGGTTGGGAGGGCAGGGGTAGGAAGCTCATGGGACCACCCCACGATCGATCCACTTCGGGATCGGGGTCGGCACAGGGTGGTCGAGGGCGGCGAGCACCGCTTCCACCGTCGACGCTCGGCGCAGGAGCGCGGCGTGCTCAGGCCGGATGAAACCTTCGGCGACGGCCCGCTCGACCTGTTCGAACATCGGCCCGTAGAACCCATCGACGTCGAGCACGACGGCCGGCTTGGTGTGGTAGCCGAGCTGACCCCACGTCACGATCTCGAACAGCTCCTCGAGCGTGCCGAAGCCGCCGGGCAAGGCAACGACGGCCTCCGCGAGATCGGCCATGAGCGCCTTGCGCTCGTGCATCGAGCCGACCACCTTGAGCTCCGTCAGCCGGTCGTGGCCGATCTCGACCCCAACGAGCGCTTCAGTGATCACGCCGACCACCCGACCACCGGCGCCGAGCGCGGCGTCAGCGACGACGCCCATCAGCCCGACGTTGCCGCCGCCGTAGACGAGCGTCATGCCCCGGCGGGCGATGGCGCCGCCGAGCTCAGCCGCGACCGTCGCGTACGCCGGGCTCCTCCCGGTACTGGAGCCGCAGAACACGCACACCGTCGTCACACTCACCATGGGAGTCTCGCGAACCACGAGCACGAGTTCGGGCGATGAGCGGGCCGCCGGTAGCGTTCTTCGCCGTGACGACCCCCGATCTCACCAACGCCGCAGCCGTGATCGACCTCGCCGAGAGGGTGGTGGGCAAGGGCATCCGAGCCCTCGTCTCCGCCGGCGGCCCCGACGTTGCACAGGTTCTCGCCTACGACCTCGCCCACTCCTCCGCCGCCCTCGAGACGGCCAGGTCGATGCTCGACTACGGAGCCAAGGGCGACATCGAGGCCCGCATCACGTGTGCCTTCGTGGCCGACGCCGTGCACGAGCTGCGGGCCCGGGTGATGGGCCGCGAAGCGCTCTGGGGGCTCGACGGCGATGCCCTCGCCGACACCAACGGCTTCCTGGCCGAGTACCGCGATCCGTCGTTCCTGGCCTCGCTGGCCGGCGATGCCGGTCCTCGCCACCTCGATCCTGACTTCGAGATGGTGCAGGACACCTTCCGCCGCTTCGCCAACGACAAGATCGCCCCGGTGGCCGAGCACGTGCACCGCCACAACGCCGACGTGCCTGAAGACATCATCTCGGGGCTGGCCGAGATGGGAGCGTTCGGGCTCAGCGTGCCCGAGGAGTACGGCGGGTTCGCCGGCGGTGGCGAGGGCGACTACCTCGGCATGGTGGTGGCCACCGAGGAGCTGAGCCGTGGCTCGCTCGGCATCGGCGGCTCGCTCATCACCCGTCCCGAGATCCTGACCCGGGCCCTCGTGAAGGGCGGCACCGAGGAGCAGAGGCAGACCTGGCTGCCCAAGCTGGCCACAGCCGAGGTGATGGCCGCGGTCGCGGTGACCGAACCCGACTTCGGCTCCGACGTGGCCGGCCTGAAGGTGACCGCGACCCGTGGCGCCGGTCCCGACGGTGAAGCGGGCTGGCTCATCAACGGGGTCAAGACGTGGTGCACGTTCGGGGCGCGGGCCGACGTGCTCATGCTGCTGGCCCGCACCGACCCTGATCGCTCCAAGACCCACAGGGGCCTGTCGCTGTTCGTCGTGCCCAAGCCCCGGGGCGAGAGCCATGGCTTCGAGTTCGAGCAGGCCGGCGGCGGCAAGATGGAGGGTCGCCCGATCGACACCATCGGCTACCGCGGCATGCACTCCTACGAGATCGCCTTCGACGCCTGGTGGGTGTCCGAGGCCTGTCTGATCGGGGGCGAGGACGGACTCGGTCGCGGTTTCTACTACCAGATGGAGGGCTTCGAGAATGGCCGGCTGCAGACCGCGGCACGCGCCGTCGGGGTGATGCAGGCCGCCTACGAGGCCGCCGTCGACTACGCCGCCAACCGGACGGTGTTCGCCAAGTCGGTCGGCGACTACCAGCTCACCCGGGTGAAGCTGGCCCGTATGGCAGTCATCATCCAAGCGAGCCGCCAGTTCAGCTACTCGGTGGCTCGCCTGATGGCCAAGGGCGAGGGCGCGCTCGAGGCGAGCATGGTCAAGGCCTACGTGTGCAAGGCCGCCGAGTGGGTGACCCGCGAGGCCCTGCAGATCCATGGTGGGTACGGGTACGCCGAGGAGTACGCGGTGTCGCGCCTGTTCGTCGACGCCCGCGTGCTGTCGATCTTCGAGGGCGCCGACGAGACGCTGTGCCTCAAGGTGATCGCTCGCCGCCTCGTCGAGCAGGCAGGCACCACCGCGGCCTGACCACCTCAACGCCTGAGAGGTGCTTCACTGCCACCATGGCAGGCAAGGTGGTGGCAACGATCGTGTTGGTGGTGGCGCCGGTGCTGGCCGCGCTGGGGGCCCTGGCCGGCGCCGCAGCCGGTGACAGCGAGCGGGTCACAGCGATGTGGATCGGCGGGCAGCTGCGCGCCGACGGGCAGGCCCGGGTCACCGAGGTGATCGACTACGACTTCGGCAGTCAGGCGCGCCACGGCATCTTTCGTGACGTGCCCGGGCTGGTGACCGACGAACCGGTCACCGTTGCGATGGACGGGTCGTCCGTGCCCGTGACGCAGACTTCGGCGGGCCAGAGCACGGATCTGCGCATCGGCGATCCCGATCGCACGATCACCGGCCGCCACCGCTACGAGATCACCTACACGGTGAGCGACCTGACGGTGGGGTCCAAGTTCGGTTGGGATGCCGTCGGCAACGCCTGGCAAGTGCCGATCGAGAACATCGAGGTGAACCTCGTGTCGCCCCAGGCCCTCGACAACCCCCGCTGCGTGCAAGGGCGGGCCGCCTCCCAGGACAGCTGCCAGGTCGCGGCACCGGTCGCAGGCCAGCTGCAGGTCCGCCTCGGCAACGTCAGTGCCGGCGAGGGCATGACGATCTACGCCACGCTCGGTGCCCGCCTCACCGCGACGCCGGCGCGGCCTCCCGCCCCGTCGGGTCCTGCGAACGACCCCGGAGCCAGCCTCCTGGCCATCATGGGCGCCGCGTTCGCCTCGACACTGGCCCTGGCCGTCGTCGGAGCCGTCGTGGTGCGCCGTCTTGGACGTGAGCGGGTCTTTACCGGCGGGGCCACCGAAGCCGCGTACGCCACGAGCGGCACCGAGGTCCGCATGACCACGGCGGAACTGGCCGAGCTGGCCACGATCGAGTTCGCCCCGCCGCGAGAGCTCACGCCCGCCCAGGGCGGTGCCCTGCTGGCCGAGCAGGTCCGCGACGACCACAAGGTGGCTTGGCTCCTGCACGAGGCCGTCGAGGGCTACGTCGACATCACCGGAGACCCGCCCGATCTCACGCTGGTCCGCCTCGAGCACCCCGCGGGTCCCGCCACGCCGATCCTCGACGCCGCCTTCGTCGGGCGCACGAGCGTCCCCCTCGGCAAGCACGACGCCGACGTGGCCAAGGCGTGGGTGGCCATCGACCGGGGGCTGAAGGGCTGGCTGAAGGGCAGCGAGCTGTGGGACCCGCGGGGGGACCGCCATCGTGCGCTCGCCATCGGATTCGGGATCGCGGTCGCGGTCCTGGGCACGCTGGCGGTCATGGGCGGTGCGGCCATTGCCGTCCGCCAAGGACCGGCCTGGCTCGTGCTCACCGCCGCTGGTGGCGCTGTCCTCGGCTTCGGCTGGGCCGCGGCGACCCGATCCGGCGAGCTGCGGGTCCGCACGCCGATCGGCTCAGGCCTCTGGCTGCGGGTCGAGTCGTTCCGACGGTTCCTGGCTGCGTCGGAGGCCGAGCACGTGCGAGCCGCCGCCGAGCATGGCAACCTCCGCGAGTACTCCGCATGGGCGGTCGCCGTGGGCGAGGTCGACCACTGGACCGCTGCCGTCAAGGCCGCGGGGCTCCCCGCCGCCGCCGTCGGGGGCACGGTCCTGCTGGCTCCCTACCTGGGAGGCGCGATGCACGGCTCGGTCACGACACCGACATCGAGCGGGGGCGGCGGCATGAGCGGTGGCTTCGGCGGCGGGGTCGGCGGCGGCGGAGGTGGTGGCGGCGGCGGGTCCTGGTGATCCGATGGTGGTGCCGGTCCCCCGCACCACCCGAGCCCGACGACGCACCGCGGGTATTCCACCGCGGCCAGGAGGGTCGTTCTCGTAGCGTCCGCACTCATGGCGATCGAGGTCCGCACCATCACCGATGACGAGGTCGAGCCCTGGGTCGCCGCGCTGCGCAACGGCTTCCTGGGGTTCGCCGATCCCGGCGAGGCCGAGTTCCGCCGAGAGAGCATGAACCTCGACCGCACGTGGGGCGCCTTCCACGGCAGCAAGATCGTGTCAACGCTGCGCTCGTGGGACGGCGAGGTCACCGTGCCCGGTGGAGCTGTCGTCCCCGCCGCCGCGCTCACCGCGGTCACGGTGCTCGCCACGCATCGCCGCCGAGGGCTGATGTCCGAGATGCTCCTGGCCGACCTCGAGCACGCCCGTGAGCTGGGTGAGCCCCTCGGCATGCTCATCGCCGCCGAGTGGCCGATCTACGGGCGCTTCGGGTACGGACGGGCCACCGAGACCGCCACCTGGACCATCCGGACCGGGAACGCCAGCTTCCGCGAGCCGGTCGACGCCGACGTCGAGCTGATCTCCAACGCGGACCTGCGCGCCATCGCCCCCGACCTGTTCGACCGCCATCGCCGGCAGTCCATTGGCGAGATCGTGCGCAAGGAGCGCTACTGGGACCCCAACCTCGGGATCGTGGCGTGGCCGGGCGAACCCATCAAGCCCTCGTTCTGCGCGGTGTGCCGCGACTCCGAAGACCAGCCCATCGGCTACCTCCACTACCGGATCAAGGACGACTGGGACGAGCGCCGACCGAACTCCACTCTCGAGGTCGAGGAGCTGATCGCACTCACACCCGCCGCCGAGGCCCGCCTCTGGCGCTACGCCTGCGAGGTCGACTGGGTCGTCACCGTCGAGGCCGCCAACCGGCGCGTCGACGAGCCGCTGCCGTTCCTCCTGGCCGACGGCAGGGGCGCCTACCAGAAGTCGCGTGGCGACCACCTCTGGGTTCGCCTCCTCGACGTGCCGGCCGCCCTCGCCGCCCGCACCTACCAGGGCAGCGGCACCGTGACCCTCGAGGTCATCGACGCCACCGGTCTCAGCGGGGGTCGTTACCGCCTCGACGCATCGCCCGCCGGCGCGTCGTGCACCCGCACGTCGGCGGCCACGGCCGATCTCACGCTCCCCCTCGAATCGCTGGGCGCCGCCTACCTCGGCGGCACCTCACTCGCCCTGCTTGCCGCGGCCGGCCTCGTGGCCGAAGACCGACCGGGGGCACTGACACTCGCCGATCGCCTCCTGCGCGCCGACACCACCCCGTGGTGCACCACCTGGTTCTGACGCTGGACCTCAGGGCGCCCGCCGGTAGAGCGTCAGGGTCGGGTTGGCCAGCACGACCTCGAACTGGTCGCGGTAGCGAGCCCACGCTTCCTGCTGGGCTGGGGTCAGGGTGTGGTCGATCAGCACGTACTGCAAACGAGCGATCCGATCGGTCAGAGGCTTGCCCTCCTGATCGAACGTGCCCCAGTTCTGGGCCGCGAACGGCGTGGGGATCTCGTAGATCTCGGCCCGGTGGCTGAGCTGGGTGAGGAACCGGTAGGGGACGGCGAGGTTCGCCCCCGACGGGATGGCCGCCAGCGCCTGGTTCACGTCGGAGCGCTCACCGGCCGGGATGGTCACCGTGGGCCACGGCTCGCGGGCAAAGGGCAGGGGACCCCAGAGGTAGGCGCCGTACAACGAGCAGACGACGAGCGCGACGACGGCGCCCGCCTGCGCGTCGGACCGGCGCAGCTTGCCCACGGCGGCGATCGCCGCGATGACCATGATCGGGGCGAACAACAGGCTGTAGTGGTACTTGATGTCGTGCTGGTAGTAAAAGGTGCTGACGAGGTTCGAAGCCAGCACCAACGCCCCGAGCACGGCGAAGCGGGGCGCCAAGAAGGCGAGGCCGGCCACCGGGACGACCAGCTGCACGACGTAGAAGCCCCGACCACCGGACACCAGGTAACGGGCGACCTCGAGCGGATCGGTGAAGGTCGTGCGCAGCAGCCCACCGAACCCTCCGAACGGGATCCGCCACGAGTTGAGCGACCCGACCCCGTTCAGCCAGCGCAGGCTGATGAGCGCCAGGATCGTCCACGCGACGCTGCCCGCCACCACCGACCAGCCGACGCGGCGGTTGTGGAACAGGGCGCACATCACGCCGAGGGGGGCGACGACCAGCACCATGTCTTCCTTGATGAGGCACAGCACGACGCAGCAGGCCACGAACCAGCGCCACTTGTCGTTGAGCATGGCCAGCACTGCGCCGGCCAACACCGGAGCAGCGAGGGCGTCGGGGTGGAACTGCTCGAGGTTCGTCCACGCCAGGGTCGGGTAGAGGAGCACCGTGGTGCTGGCCAGCACCGCCATCCACGGTTGGGGCAGGAAGTGCCGGCCGATCAAGTACACGGGGATCGCCGTGGCGGCCAGCGCCAGGGTCTGGATGATGACGAGGAAGTTGGGGCCGGCCCCCAGCGCGTAGAACGGCACCAGCGGTAGCAGCATGATCGACGAGTGGTCGCCGAACAGGTTGCGGCCCATCACGGTCACGAACGGCTCGTGGAAGCGGCTCAGCAGCCACAGCCCCTGGTCGTAGATGCCGAGGTCGAAGCCGTACGAGCGGTAGTCGCGGTGCATGCCCACGGTCGTGGTGCCGAGCACCAGCGCGTACCAGGCCACGATGCAGCCGACGACGGCACCTGAGATCATCGCGGCGGGCGAGCGCTGTGCGGTGGGACGCCGCGCCGTGGCCGCGTCCGGCCTCGCCTGCTTCGAGATGGCCACTGCGCGAAAGTAGTGCCCACCGAGCCTGCGAGGACGTCGATGGCGACCAAGGACAAGCACCGGTTCCCGATCGGGCAAGGGCTCCTCCCGATCGACAAGCCCTGCATCTCGATGGACGTGCTCGCCGGGTGCACGCTGGCTGCACTGGCGATCCCGGAGGTGATGGGGTATTCGAACATCGCCGGCATGCCCGTGGTCACCGGGCTCTACACCCTGGTGCTGCCAATGCTCGCGTTCGCGTTCCTCGGCTCGTCGCGCCACCTCGTGGTGGGCGCCGACTCGGCCACCGCCGCCGTCATGGCCGCTGGCCTCGCCGGGCTGGCCGCCACCGGATCGACCCAGTACATCGCCCTCGCCGGCCTGCTGGCCCTCATGGCGGGGTGCCTGCTGATCCTGGCCCGGCTGGCCAAGCTCGGCTTCATCGCCGACTTCCTCTCACGCACCGTGCTGATCGGGTTCCTCACCGGCGTCGGCATCCAGGTGGCGATGGGCCAGCTCAACGGCATCCTCGGCGTGAAGGCGGCGGGCGATACCACCCTGTCGAAGTTCTGGAACACGCTGAAGACCATCCCCGACACCAGCGTCACCACGCTGGCCGTGAGCCTCGGGGTCATCATCACCATCGTCGGGCTCAGGGCGATCAACAAGAGGATCCCCGGGCCGCTGATCGCGGTGGTGGGCTCGATCGTCATCAGCTACGCCGCCGACCTGTCGACCCACGGCGTGACGACGCTCGGCAAGGTGGAGGGCGGCTTGCCGAGCATCACCTTGCCGGCCGGGCTCAGCTGGACCGAGCTCGCCGAGCTGCTCCCCACCGCATTGTCGGTCTTCGTGATCATCCTGGCCCAGAGCGCGGCAACGTCTCGGGCCTACGCCGCCAAGTACAATGAGGGCTTCAGCGAGAACGTCGACCTGATCGGCCTCGGCGTCGGTTCCATCGCGGCCGGCCTGTCAGGCACCTACGTCGTCAACGGCAGCCCGACCAAGACCCAGATGGTGGACGGCGCCGGGGGGCGCAGCCAGCTCGCCCAGCTGACGGCCGCGGTGCTCGTGGTGATCGTGCTGCTGTTCCTCACGGGACCGCTCCAGTACATGCCATCAGCGGTGCTCGCCGCGGTGGTCTTCCTGATCGGCGTCGAGCTCGTCGACATCGCCGGCATGGCCAAGGTCTTCCGCCTCCGCCGCGACGAGTTCGTGGTGGCCCTCCTGACGGCGGTGACGGTCGTGGTCGTCGGCGTCGAGCAGGGCATCATCTTGGCCATCGTGGTGTCGATCATCGACCACGTCCGCCGGGGCTACCACCCCCTCACCGCCGTGGTGGTGCCGGCCACTGCGACCGTCGATCGGTGGCACGGCGTCCCCGCCGGGCCCGAGGCCCGCACCGAGCCTGGCCTCATCGTGTACCGGTTCAGTGCGGGGCTGTACTACGCCAACTCGAACTCGTTCGCCGAGCCCATCGTGGGCTTCCTCAACGACGACAGCGGAGACACCGTGCGGTGGTTGTGCATCGACGGTGTGGCCATCAACGACGTCGACTTCACTGCCGGTGAGGTGCTGCGCCAGATCCACGGCGAGTGCCAGGAGCACCACGTGCGCCTCGTGTTCGCCGAGTTGCTGATCGAGGTGCGCGCTGAGCTGGACCGCTACGGCATCACCGACCTGGTCGGGGCCGATGCCTTCTACGACACGGTCCAACAGGTGGTCGCCGCCTACCGGTCGACGAGCACCGCACCACCGGCCTGACGCACGAGCGACGCGCTCACCTGTGGTCTCGGCGTCGCAGCAGACCGCGGTGCGCCCCACCGCCCGGGGCATACTTCCGCGGTGGCGATCGATCCCCAGGAACGGCAGCGGTGGGCGCGCCAAGTCGCGGCCCTTGCCTCGGTCGATGAGCCAGCCGGGAGTCAGGTCACCGGTGACGCGCGTCGGCGCTACGTCGCCCAACTGAACGAGACACGCGTTGCCGCGGGGCGGGCGGCGGTCGTCAACGACGAGGACGAGTTCCCGGAACTGGGGCTGCACCGCCGTGCGTGCGCCCTCGGACTGGTCCGCTGAGATCGCCCGTCTGCTCGACCGAGCCGAGGTCGGGTGGACGGTCATTGGGGCACTCGCCGCCGATCAGTACCGGCTGCAACCTCGTGCCACGACCGATGCCGACTTCCTTGTTCGCCGCTCACCCGCACTTCGCGAGGCCCTCGAGTCGTCGGGGTACTCGGTGCGGGTCATGAACGACCCCGACGGTGAGCCCTACGCCTTCTTCGTCCGTGGCGACGACATGAAGGCCGACGTTCTGGTGGCCGAGACGCGCTACCAGGAGGGGGCGATCGCTCGATCGCTGCGCACCTTCCTGACCATCGAGGACGTGCTCGTGCACAAGCTCATCGCCTGGCGAGCAAAGGATCAAGACGACATCCGGTCGATCTTGCAGGCAGGGCAACCGTACGACGTGGCCTACGTCGAGCGATGGGCGAAGGAGTGGGCGGTGCTCGATCGTTGGGCTGAGATGATCGAGACGCCAGCCGATCCGGGGTAGCGCCTCAGACCATCGCGAGGAGATCGTGGAGGCTGGCGATGCGCTCGTGGCCGGCGTCGGGGTGGTCACCGTAGGGGTCGAGGTGCAACGGCACCAGACCAGCGGCCTCGGCCCCTCGAACGTCGTTGCGCACGCTGTCGCCGACATAGGCGACCCGCCCTGGCGCCAGGCCCAGCACCTCGAGCGCGGGCTCGAAGATCCGGGGGTCGGGCTTCATCACGCCGACCACCTCGGAGTCGACCACCACCCTCACGGGCACGCCGGCTCCCGGCCCGACCTGGCAGACCCCGAGGGCGGCCAGGACCCCTTCGATCTGGCCGCTCGCATTGGACACCACCCCGATCGGGACGCCGCGAACGCGCAGCTGGTGGAGCGCGGCGACGGACTCGGCCAGCGGGAACCGCCACACGTATGGCGCCCACACCCGCCGCAGCGCGACCAGGGCGGGCTCGACGCGCTCCTCGGGCACGCCGCACATGCGCAGCACTCGCCGCTTGTAGACGTCCCAATCGTCGTGCGCGGTGGCGTCGACGTCCTGGGCTCGCATCCCCGCGTAGTGCGCCCGCACGACGTCCTCGACCCGAGGGTCGCCGCCGAAGGCCCGACACACCGGAGCGATGGCGATCGGATCGGGCACGACCAGCACGCCACCGGCATCGAACAGCACGGCGTCGAACCGAGGCCCCCCACCCGACACGTCAGGCCGTCCCTTCCGCCAGCGCCTTGATGCCCTCGACGGTGCGCTGCATGTTGCGAGCCAACAGGTGGCGGCGCCACCCGAGGATGGCCTGCTCGCGCTCGGGCTCCTGCTCGATCATGGTCGAGGTGCCGGACACACCGGGACCAATGGTCACGTGCTGGCGCAACCGCGTCCGCTCGCCCGAGGCGCCGAGGGTGTCGAGCTCGAAGCGCCAGGACGCCCCGGGTCGTTCCGGGTCGACGACGTTCCAGGCGAACACCCGAGGCGCGACGCGCTCGACGATGTAGGACGTCGTCTCCCAGTCGAGGCCCTTCATGCGGTTGCGTCCGACGAACATCGTGTCGTCGATGCGTTCGACCTCGTAGAGCTCGTCGCTGAAGCGGGCCGGGATGGTCACGTCGGACACGAGCTCCCAGACCACGCGTGGCCGCGCGTCGATGTCGATCTCGACGGTGACACCGGGGCCGTCGGCGAGGTGCACGATCGCATCGGCGGGCGAGTGCTCGGCCGTGTAGCCCCAGCGGTCGTAGTAGGTGATGTCCTTGGCTGGGCGGCGCTTGGCCCGGTGGAAGTCACCTCCGGTGGTGTGGGCCACCGGGAGCAGCGCAAGCTGGCTCACGCCGCCAGGGATGCCGAGCAGTGCCGCCATCTCGTCACGTCGCGCCAGGTGCATCGAGGTCCACGCCGTGCCCAGCCCGCGGGCCCGAGCGGCGAGGCAGAACGACCACGCGGCCTGAAGGACCGAGTCGAACAACCCCGGCGTGCCCCGGCCGTCGTGCTCGCCCCAGATGGTGACGAGCACCAGCACGGGCACCTCGTCGAGGTGCTCGGCCAAGTGGGCCCCCGACGCCACGACGCGCTCGCGGGTGCTGCCCGTGCCGCGCAAACGCGCCGCGAGATCCATGATCGCCGTGCCCCCCGAGGCCCGGTAGAGCTCGGCCACCTTGGCCTTCACCTCCGGGTCGCGGATCACCAGCCAGCGCCGACTCGCGAGATCGCCCCCGGTCGGCGCCTGCTCGGCCAGGTCGATGCACTCGCGCACCAGTTCGTCGGCCACCGGTCGGGTGAGGTCGAGGCGGCGGCGCACTGACCTGGTCGTGGCGAGGACCTCGTCGACGGAGGCCAGGTCGATGGCCAACTCAGGCTTCAGAGCGCTTGAGGCCGGCCCGCTCGCCCCGGGTGAGGAACTTGAGGGCCATCTTGCGGCTGGCCTCGTCGATCATCTCGTCGCCGAACATGACCGCGCCCTTGCCCTCGTCCTCGGTCGCCTCGCGGTAGGCGTCAAGGATCTTCCACGCGTGGTCGAACTGCTCCTGGGTGGGACTGAACACCTCGTTCAAGATCGTCACCTGGTCAGGGTGGAGGGCCCACTTGCCGTCGTAGCCGAGCGTGCGAGTGCGCTTGCAGTAGTCGCGGAAGGCATCGCTGTCGCGGATGTACAGGAACGGCCCGTCGATGACCTGGAGCCCGTTGGCCCGCCCAGCCATCAGGATCTTGGAGAACACGTAGTGGAAGTGGTCGCCGGGGTAGTCGTGGATCTGCACGCCACCGGTGAGCACCGGCATCTCCATCGAGGCCGCGAAGTCGGCAGGGCCGAAGATGATCGTCTCGAGGCGCTTCGATGCCGCACAGATCTCCTCGACGTTGATCAGGCCGCGGGCGGTCTCGATCTGGGCCTCGATGCCGATGTGGCCGACCGGCAGCCCGGCGGCCTGCTCGACCTGGGAGAGCAAGAGGTCCATGGCGATCACCTGAGCGGCCGACTCGACCTTGGGGAGCATGATCTCGTCCAGCCGGGGACCGGCGGTGCCGACCACCTCCATGACGTCGTAGGCCGTCCACTTGGTGGACCAGTCGTTGACCCGCACGCACAGGACCTTGTCGCCCCAGTCCTGCGTGCGGATCGCCGCTGCCACCTTGCCGCGAGCGGCTTCCTTCTCCTTCGGGGCCACGGCGTCCTCGAGGTCGAGGAACACCATGTCGGCGGGGATGCTGGGGCCCTTCCCGAGCATCTTCTCGCTCGACCCAGGGATCGAGAGGCAGGAGCGGCGCGGGAGGTCACGAGATCGAGCGGACATGGGCACAATCCTACGAGCCGCCCCCCGAGCGGAGCGAACGGCACCATGCCTGAAGATGGAGAGGCAGATCCGCGAGACTTCTCCTTCGTGGCAACCCGTGGCCGAGCGCGCCTGCGTCGAGGGACCCTTGCCGCGAGCCTCGGGCTCGCGCTGGTCGTCGCCACCACCACGACCGCCTCCGCCGCGCCGGCCACCACCCCCGCGCCGAGCACCCCGACGACGGTGGCTGCTTCAACGTCGACGGGCGGTGCCATCACCCCTGGCAGCGCCCCGGCCGTGCTGGCCAAGTCCTGGATGGTCGTCGATGGTGCCACGGGCCAGGTGCTCGGCGGCAAGGACGTGCACACCGCTCGGCTGACGGCCAGCACCGTCAAGGTCATGACCGCGCTCACGGCGCTTCGACTGATCGGTCCGAACGCCAAGGTGACGGTCAGCGCCCTCGCTGCCGGCCGCACGGCGATGCGCCTCGGCATCCCTCCGGGTCAGGTGTGGCCGATGCGTGACCTCATGGCGTCGATGTTGGTGGTCTCGGCCAACGACGCGGCCTACGCCCTCGCCGAAGGGGCCGCCGGCTCGGTCGATTCGTTCGCCAAGGCGATGACCGACACCGGCCGCCGGCTCGGGCTGCAGGACAGCACCTTCCTCGACCCGGCCGGCCTCGACGGTCGCGACTCCGCCATCGGCGCCAGCATGATGAGCGCCTATGACCTCGCCGTCCTCGGCCGGGCCGCGCTTGCTGATCCGGTCATCGGGCCCATGGTCGGGAGCAAGGTGATCGACCTGGTGGGCCCTGACGGCGCGGCCCACCACCTCGTCAACCACAACCGACTCCTGGGCTCCTACAGCGGGGCCCTGGGCGTGAAGACGGGGTTCACGTCGGCGGCCGGCGGCACGTTCATCACCGCCGCCAAGCGGGGCGACCGGACCATCGTGGTGGCCATCGCTGGTGCCGGGGGCAGCGTTCTCGTTGCGGGCTCCGCGTTGCTCGACTGGGCCTTCACCCAGCCCGTGCCGGCGGCCGGCACCACCACGACCGAGGTCCTTCCCCCGGCCACGCAGATCGCCCAGATGCCCGCTCCCGCGGGCATCACGCCGGTGGCCGTGGACGACTCTGGCAGCGGTGACGGCAACCGCAGCGCCGGCGCCGAAGCACCCGCCGGCGCCGGCAGCACTCACCTCACCGCCACCACGTCGGGGGGCAGCCCGCTGCCCGTGCCCGTCGTCGCCCTCCTGCTGGTGGCGCTGGCTGGCGCGGGAGCGGTCGTGCTGCGCCGCCGCTCCATGCGCCAACGCGCCGCCCTCACCCGCTACGACCACGTACTCGGCGGACTGCTCCTCCTCGAGAGCCCGCGCCGCTAGCTCACCGCTCGCGCACGCTCGCCGCGTGCGCGTTGTGGGCGCCCCCGCCCGACGCCGTCGGCAGTGGTGGCCGCTCGCTCAGCTGCCCACCCGGTTGTGGACCTACTGGCGGGAGGCGACGAGCACGCCGATCGGTAGGAGCTGCTCCTGGCTCGGTACCGGCTTGACACCATCGACGGTCAGCGTCACGAGATCCGGGCCGAGCGCCAACAGCAGCGTCGCTCCCGTGGCCGTCGCCTGGTAGGCGGCACCCTGACCGAGCGTCGGCACCTTCGCCCCCGGGTCCTTGCGCAGCACCCCGAGCACGAAGGCGGCTGCTCCCCCGGCCGGCTGGGTCACGCCGAGGGTCACGGTGCCGCCGTCAGATGCCCGCCACAGGCACCCCGTCGGGCTGACCGTCGCCGTCACCGTCGGCTGCAGCACGCCCTGCAGCTCCTGGGGCTGCACCGTGGCGCAGGCGCCGGTGGTGTCACCACCGATCGAGGTGAGGGGCTGGCGCGCTGCGGTGGACGAGGTCGCGCCCCCTGCGGCCGCCGTCGTCGACGGCACCGTCGTCGTGGCGGCCGATCCGGACGAGCTCGATGACGAGCACGACGTGACCGTGGCGAGCGCGCCGACGAGGGCCAGCGGCGCGAGGCAAGCACGAGCGCTGAGTCGGCGCCGACTCACAACGTGTCGTGCAGGAACGCCACGGTGGCGGTCCACGCGTCGGCCGCGGCTGCCGCGTCGTAGACGTCCTGCCGCGTGTCGTTGAAGAAGGCGTGCTGGGTGCCGGGGTGGATCGTGAACGAGGCGTCCTTGCCCAGCGCGGTGAGGCGCTCGGCCAGCTCGCCGACAGCAGCAGGCGACGCGAAGTCGTCGAGCTCGGCGTAGTGACCACGCACCGGTGCGGCGAGAGCCGACCAGTCGGGCTGCGCACCCGGCCAGCCGATCACCCCGTAGAACGGGGCCACGGCGGCAACGGCGTCGGGGCGCTGGCAGGCCACGACGAGAGCGAGGGCGCCGCCCATGCAGAAGCCGACCACGCCGATGTGCTCGCGGCCGCCCCGAGCCACCAGCTCGTCGACTGCGCCGGAGAGGTCCTTGCCCGCCTCGGCCAGGTTCAGGCCCATCATCAGCTTCCCGGCGCCATCAGGCTCGGTGGCCGACTCGCCGTGGTAGAGGTCGGGAGCGAGGGCCACGAAGCCCTCGGACGCGAGCCGGTCGCACACGTCGCGGATGTGCGGCACGAGGCCCCACCACTCCTGGATGACGAGCACGCCAGGCCCGTTCCCACCGCCCGGGAGGGCCAAGTAGCCCTGAGCCGTGCCGCCGTTGCTCTTGAAGTTCACGATCGCACCCATCGACGGCGACCGTACACTCCGGCCCGACGAAGGAGACGGCGAGTGGCCGACCACGAGATGGTGGGAAAGATCGGACGGGTCACCGGGAACATCAAGCCCGGCGCGCTCGGCGAGGTCATGGTCCCGGTCCGTGGTGGCACCGAGGCGTTCAACGCCTACGCCGCTGAAGGCGAAGACGTCATCCCCACGGGCACCAGGGTCGTCGTGGTCGAGTACTACCCGCCCCGGACGGTCGTCGTCACGAAGATGTAGGTGGGTTCCAAGCGCGCTCGACAGAGCGCAGGAAGCAGTGTGGAGTGATGGAACTTGGCGTGATTGCGCTGGTGGTGCTGGGGATCGTGGTGGTGCTGGTCCTCGTGTTCAAGTCGATGTGGCGAGTCGCCGAACCCAACGAGGCCCTGATCATCTCGGGCCTCCACCAAGAGAAGCCCGTCGAGGGCGATGGCGGCACCAGCGGCATGCTGGGCTTCAAGATCGTGACCGGCAAGGGCACGTTGGTGCTCCCTGGGGTGCAGACCGTGCGGCGGCTCAGTCTCGACTTGCGCGAGGCCGACCTCGCCATCGACTGCGTGACCCATCAGGGGATCCCGCTCGGCATCCGCGGTGTGGTGATCTACAAGGTCGGCGACGACTTCGCGTCGATCGCCAACGCCGCCCGGCGGTTCCTCGACCAGCAGGACAAGATGGACCAGCGGGTGCACAACGTGTTCTCGGGTCACCTGCGCGCCATCGTCGGCAACATGACCGTCGAGGAGATGATCCGCGACCGCGAGAAGCTCACCTCGCTCACGCGGTCGTCGTCGGGCTCTGAGATGGAGAAGCTCGGCCTGATCGTCGACTCGCTCCAGGTCCAAGAGATCGATGACCCGACGGGGTACATCACCAACCTCGGTCGTCCCCACGCGGCGGCCATCGAGCGCGACGCCCGCATCGCCCAGGCGAACGCCGAGCAGAGCGCCACCGAGGCCGAGCAGAGCGCCGAGGCCAACAAGGCCCTGGCCCGCCGTGACTCCTCGATCAAGCAGGCAGGGTTCCAGGCCGAGATCGACCGTGCGTCGGCCACGGCCCGTCAGGCCGGCCCGTTGTCCGAGGCTGCCGCCAAGCAAGAGGTGGTGGTGCAGGAGACCAAGGTTGCCGAGCTCGAGGGCCAGCGCGAGGAGCAGCGCCTCCAGGTCTCGGTGCGCAAGCCCGCCGACGCCAAGGCCTACGAGCAGACGACGCTGGCCAAGGCCGACCGCGACGCCCGCGTGTCGGCCGCCGAGGCCCAAGCCCAAGAGGTCGAGCTGCAAGCCGGCGCCAACGCCCAGCGGGTCAAGCTCGAAGCCGGCGCCGAGGCCGACCGGGTCAAGCTCGCCGCCGGCGCCGAGGCCGAGCACGTCCGGGTCGAAGCCGGCGCCCGAGCCGAAGCGGTGCGGGCCATCGGCGACGCCGAAGCGGCCTCCACCCTGGCGCGCGGCACGGCCACGGCCGAAGCGGCCCGGGCCAAGGCGATGGCCGAGGCTGCGGGCATCGAGGCTCGGGCCAAGGCCCTGGCCGAGAACCAGGACGCCGTCATCGGCCAGCAGCTCGCCGAGAACTGGCCGGCAATCGTCGAGGCGGCGGCCAAGCCGTTCGGCAACATCGACCAGATGATCGTGCTCAACGGCGCGCAGGGCCTGTCCGAAGCACTCGCACAGGCGCTCAGCCAGGGGGTCGCCGGCCTGCAGCTCGCCCGCAGCATCCTGTCCGGGCCCAACGGCAAGAACGGCGACGCTGGATCCAGCACCAACAACCAGTCCGCCCAGCTCCCGCCACCCGACCAGGAGGGATGACCATGGACGTCGTCGGCCTGCACCACATCGCCATCTGCGTGAACGACCTCGCTGCAGCTCGGGAGTTCTACGTCGAGCGCCTCGGCTTCGGCGTGCTCGACAGCCGACCGGACTTCGGCTTCCCCGGCTTGTGGCTGCAGGCCGGCGGGCACCAGATCCACCTGATGGAGCTCGGCGAGGTGACGCCCGACGCGCGGGCCCACCTCGCCCTCCAGGTGGCCGACCTCGATCAAGCGCTCGGCACCCTCGACGCCGAGGGCGTCGAGTACCGCCGCTCCACCTACTTCCCCGGCGCCGGTCGCCAGGCCTTCCTCCAGGACCCGTCCGGCAACCGCATCGAGCTCAACCAGCCCGACTGACCGGGCGATGGCGCCGATGGTGGCACGGGCGATGGGTCAGTACGTGCCGCCCAACTTGGTGTGGTCCCAGGTCACGATCTTGTCGACCTCGATCACCACGGCCAGACGCTTGCGGGCCTGGGCCTCCAGGAGCGGGCGGGCCTCGGGGCTGGCCGCAGCGGGACCGTTGTACCGGACACCGACGTCGACGCCCAGCTCCATGATCGTGTCGAAGTCGTCGACGATGGTGCCGGTGCCGACGAGCTCGACGCCGCGAAGCGTGCTGTAGGTCTCGCCGTCTTCGACCAGCGCGGTGATCTTGGGATCACGGCGCAGGTTGACGATTTTCTGGCTCTTGGCGAACGTCCAGAAGGCCGGCTTGCCCGCGAGGAAGCCGTACCACATGGCCACGAGGTGGGGATGGCCGGTGGGGCCGTTGGTGGCGATGTTCATCACCCGGCGACCGGCGAGGAACTCGTCGATCTCGGCGGGGGTCATCTCGATCTGGCTACGGCGCGACGGCATGCGCCGAGGGTAGGCGCGTGCGCAGCGCCCGGGCCGATCTGCGCCATCTCCTTCTCATTTCTGAGAACCAGCAACCACAGCATGAGCCAACAGGGTCAGGTGGCTGGGCGGGGGCGCGGTGTTGGGCGGCGGTCCGTCAGAAGGCGGTGGGGCGGAACAGCTCCGGAGCGACGCGGCCGGGCGGGTGGGCCAGCACGTCGAGGTCGACCAGGCCTCCGGGACCAGCCACCTTGGTGAGCAGCGCAGCGGGTACCACCTCATCGTCGGCGTCCCACGGGTCGCCGAGGTCGTCGAGGCGGCGCACCAGGGCACCCCACGGCCCGGCCGGCATGAGGCGGCCCACGCCGCTGACGAGCCACACCGGCACCTCGGCGCAGTACGCGGAGGCCGCCGCGGCCCGCGATCCGGCGATGCCGACGAACCCCGTGGGACCGGCGGCGGAGGCCTCGACCAGCACGAGATCGGCCGCCGCTGCCGCGGTGCCGAGGCCGGCCTGAGGCACCTCGATGGCATCTACGTCGGAACGGCGGAGCCGACGGGCCAGGCCGCTCCCCTCGCCGAGGGCGTCGACCACGAGCACCTCGACGTCGCCGCGCCGCACGAGCGCTTCGGCGATGAGCTCGGGCCAGCCCAGCACGCACACGACGGCGTCCTCGGGGAGGGCGTGGGCCAGCTCGACACCGGTACGGTCGTCGCTGATCTCGTCGGCGGCCAGCCAGGCCTCGCGAACCGGGTCGCCGGCCGTCAGGACGCGTGCGCAGAGCCACCACAGCGGACCCGAGGTGGGGTGGCGGTCGATGATCCTGCGACACGCCGTGACCAGGCCCGGCGGGTCGAACCCCAGCGACGCCAGCGCGCCCGCCGTCTCGCGCACGAGCATCGCCTGGTCGGCGCCGGAGGCCCGAGCGACGTATCGGAGGCGCTCGATGGGGTGCACATCTGCGAAGCTAACGCCCTGGCGCGCTACCTTCCCGGTACGTGGCGACGAACCCTTCGGCTGATCTCGTGCTCACCCCGCTCGCTGGGGAGGCTCGCCCCCTGCACGACTGGCTCGACATGTTCCTCATGTGCCCGGTCGTGCTCGACCCGTACACGAACGAGAGCTCGTGGGTCCTGCGCTCGGCGCTGCGGCTGCTCGACGAGCTCAAGGGGGCGGGCGTGCGCACCTGCTTCATCGTCACCGCCGATGCCGAGGGTGCCCGCCAGTTCCTGGGCAACGCCGCCGACGAGGTGCTCACCTTCGTCGACCCCGACCGCGAGTTCGTCAAGGCCACGGGTCTCAAGCGCCTTCCCGCGTGGCTGCTGCTGCTGAACGACGGCTCGGTGGGCGCCTCCGCCGAGGGCTGGCACCCCCTCGAGTGGCGCACCGTGGGCGATCGCATCGCTGCGGTCACCGCGTGGAGCAAGCCCCAGGTGCCCGCTCCGGGCGACCCGCTGCCGTTCGAGGGCAGCCCCGCCCTCGGCTGAACCCGCTGAGCCTGCTGAACCCGCTGACCGATGGGGCGCTGACCCACGGTGTTGCTGATGGCCACTGCCCTGGCGGCCGGTACCGTCGCGGCCATGGCCGAGTTCGAGTTCCAGGACCAGTTGCCCCTCGGGCACGACGACACGCCCTACCGCCTGATCACCACTGAGGGCGTGGGCACGATCGAAGCAGCCGGGCACCGCTTCCTCACCGTCGAGCCCGAGGCGCTCACCCGGCTCACGGCCGAGGCGATGCGCGACATCGCCCACCTGCTGCGCCCCGGTCACCTCCAACAGCTGGCCAGCATCCTCGACGACCCCGAGGCCAGCGACAACGACCGCTTCGTCGCCCTCGACCTGCTCAAGAACGCCAGCATCGCCGCCGGCGGCGTGCTGCCGAGCTGCCAGGACACGGGCACCGCCATCGTGATGGGCAAGAAGGGCCAGTACGTGCTGACCGGTGGGCGCGACGAGGAGGCCATCGCCAAGGGCGTCTGGAGCACCTACCAGACCTCGAACCTGCGCTACAGCCAGATGGCCCCCATCACGATGTACGACGAGCGCAACACCGGCAACAACCTGCCCGCGCAGATCGAGCTGTACGCCACTGATGGTGATGCTTACAAGTTCTTGTTCATGGCCAAGGGCGGTGGCTCGGCCAACAAGAGCTACCTCTTCCAAGAGACCAAGGCGCTGCTCAACCCTGACTCGCTCGTGCGTTGGATCGACGAAAAGATCCGCACGCTCGGCACGGCGGCGTGCCCGCCCTACCACCTCGCCATCGTCATCGGTGGCACCTCGGCCGAGTACGCGCTGAAGACGGCCAAGTACGCGAGCGCCCACTACCTCGACACGCTGCCCACCTCGGGCAACGAGCTGGGCCGCGGCTTTCGCGACCTCGCGCTCGAGGCCGAGGTGCTCGGGGTGAGCCAGCGCAACGGCATCGGCGCGCAGTTCGGCGGCAAGTACTTCTGCCACGACGTGCGCATCATCCGCCTGGCCCGCCATGGGGCCTCATGCCCGGTGGCCATCGCCGTGTCGTGCTCGGCCGATCGCCAGGCCCTCGGCAAGATCACGGCCGAGGGCGTGTTCCTCGAGCAGCTCGAAACCGATCCCGCCCACTACCTGCCGGTGGTCACCGACGAGCACCTCGGTGGCGATGTCGTGCGCATCGACCTCACCCGCCCGATGAACGAGATCAGGGCCGAGCTCAGCAAGCTGCCCGTCAAGACCCGCGTGTCCCTCACCGGCCCGATGGTGGTGGCGCGTGACATCGCCCACGCCAAGCTGCAGGAGCGCCTCGACCAGGGCGAGGGGCTGCCGCCCTACATGAAGGACCACTGCGTGTACTACGCGGGGCCGGCCAAGACCCCCGCGGGCTACGCATCAGGGTCGTTCGGTCCCACGACTGCGGGGCGCATGGACAGCTACGTCGATGCCTTCCAGGCCGCCGGTGGCAGCCTCGTGATGCTGGCCAAGGGCAACCGGTCGCGGGCGGTCACCGACGCGTGCCAGGCCCACGGCGGCTTCTACCTCGGCTCGATCGGAGGGCCGGCCGCTCGCCTCGCCCAGGACTGCATCCGCAAGGTCGAGGTGCTCGAGTACCCCGAGCTCGGCATGGAGGCCGTCTGGCGCATCGAAGTCGAGGACTTCCCGGCCTTCGTCGTCGTCGACGACAAAGGCAACGACTTCTTCGACCTGGTGGCCAAGAGCGCCCCGGTGGCCCTCCGCCGCTGATCGGTTGGTGAGCCTGATCAGGCGGGGCAGGTGGCCACGACGTCGTTGGTGATCGCGACGACGGTCGGGTCGTCGACGCCGAAGAAGAAGTGCAGGAGCTGCGTGTCGTTGAATGCTTTGAGCAGGCCGTTGGCCAGGCACGGGCCACGGGTGGCGTTGGTCTGATTGGTCAGCTCGCGCTGCAGCGTCGCCGCGAAGTCGGTGCGATCGAGCACGAACGGATCGGCTGGCTTGGTGTCGTAGGTACCCGAGCACTCGAGCCCGTCGACCGGCACCTTGAGGTCGATGAGGTAGTCGCTGACGGCGGCGTCGACACAGGGCGACTTCGTCGTGGCCGTGTGTCCATCGCCGTCCCAGCTGACCGTGACGGCCTTGCCGAGCACGGAGGCCAACTTGGCGGTGTTCTCGAAGGGCGTGGCGGGATCACCTTTGGTGCCGATGACGACGATCGGGGTGGCCACGGTGGGCGCCGAGACGGTGGGCACGGCTTCGTCGGCTTGGGGGAAGCCCTGACAGCTGATGTTGCCCCACCCCTGCGCGGCACCGAGCAGTGGCGCCTTGGTGGCGAACTCAGCCGCATCGGCCCTGGCCTCGGCGACCGTGGGGCGGAGCTTCTCGTCGTCGCAGCCGATCACCCGGAAGGCGTCGCTGATGTTGCCGTAGCTCCCGTTGCCCTTGCGGTCGTTCTGGTTGTCGCCCATGGCCAGCAGGAGCTGACCGTTGCCGGCGGCCACGTCGGCCAGGCCGAGGGCGAGGATCGGCCAGCTGCGTTGGCTGTAGAGCGCGGCGGCGACCCCCGTGAGCATGCTGCCCGAGGTGAGCGGCCGCTTGGCGTCGGCGGTCGGCACCGGCTTGGCTTCGACCTTGGTCTTGTCCTGGTCGTAGAGGGCGCGGGCGTCGGGCTTGGCCGTGCACGCCGGCGAGGTGGCGCAGGCCGTCGCGAACCGCTGGAAGGCCAGTTCGAACCCCTGGGCCTGGCGGAGCCCGCCGTCGTCGAGCGTCGGGTCGACGGCGCCGTCGAGCACGAGGGCCCGCGCCTTGTCGGGGAACAGCGTGGCGTACACCGAGCCGAGGTAGGTGCCGTAGCTGAACCCGAGGTAGGTGAGGTGGTCATCGCCCACGGCCTGCCGTAGCCGATCGAGGTCTCGGGCAGCCGCGGCCGTGCCATAGGACGACAGCTTCGTCCCGACGTCCTTCTGACATGCCGACGCCTGGAGCTTCTGGGCGTCGATGAGTGCCTGCTCCTCGGTGGGATCGTCGGGATCCTGGTCGAGGGCGTTGACGCGGTCCTTCTCGGGCAGGCAGGTGATGGGGTCGCTCTGGCCGACTCCTCGGGGGTCGAAGCCGATGAGGTCGAAGCGGTCCTTGAGGGCCTTGGGGAGCTTCTTGGCGATGTCGGGCAGGAACTCGATGCCCGAGCCGCCCGGCCCGCCGGGGTTGAGGAACAGCGAGCCGATGCGCCGGCTCGGCTGGGCCGCCTTGATGCGGGCCATCTTGACGTTGATGACACCCTTGGTCGCATCCCCGTAGACCCGGGGCATCGCCACGGTGGCGCACTCGAGCGTCGCGTCCGTCGGGCACGTGCGCCAGGTCGCCGCTTCGACGGTCGCACCGGCACCCGCGGTGGTGCTGGTCGAACCGCCGGTGGACGTCGATGTGGATGCCGACACCGAACTGGTGGACGTCGAAGCCGGGTCCCCCGTCGAGGTGCCGGTGACCTTCGGCGATCCGGCACCGCTGCACGAGGCCGCGACCATGGCAACGGTGGCGAGCGTCGCCGCCGCGAGCCAGGGGCGGTTGGTCGTACGGCCGAGAGGGAGGTGCACGAACCCTGACCCTAGGGGGAGCAGGTCGGCTTGCCGATGGCGGGCACGACGGAGTTGCTGTCCACCGGTACGAAGTGGCGAGCGTGAGCGCGGTCACTGCACTCTGGCTCGCCACTTCGCGACGAGACCAGCCACGAGGGCCCGCTGTCAGGCCAGGGCGACCAGCTCGAGCAGCTCGTCGGCCCAGTAGTCGAGGTCGCCGTCGGGCATGAGCACGACGCGGTCGGGGGCGAGCTGGGCGACGAACTCGGCGTCGTGGCTGACCACGACCATCGAGCCGGGCCAGGCCGACAGCGCCTCGCCGATGGCGGTGCGCGACGGCGGGTCAAGGTTGTTGGTCGGCTCGTCGAGCAGCAGCAGGTTGTGGCGGCCGGCCACGAGCTGAGCCAGGGCGAGCTTGGTCTTCTCGCCGCCCGACAACGTGCCCGCCTCCTGGTGGGCCTTCTCGCCGGTGAGGCCGAACATGCCGAGCAGGCCCCGCAACGTGGCGTCGGGGAGGCCCGCCTGATCGCGCAGGTGGTCGAGCAGCGACCGCTCGGGCACCAGGCCCTCGTGCTCCTGGGCGTAGTACCCGGCCGACACGCCATGACCGAAGCGGATCTCGCCATGGTCGGCCGTCGTCTGGCCCGCCAGGAGCCGCAGCAGCGTGGTCTTGCCGGCCCCGTTCAGACCAAGGACCAGCACCCGCTCACCCCGACCGACGTCGAACGACACGTCGCTGAACACCGGGGGGCCGCCGTAGCCCTTGGTGAGCTTGTCGACCTCGAGCACGCCCCGCCCGCTGTGCGGCGGGTCCGGGAACACGACGCGCAGCTGGCGCTTGGCGTCGGGCGCATCGGTCTTGGTCGACTCGATGCGGGCGATGCGCTTCTCGACGCTGTGGGCCATGGTGGCCTTGCTGGCCTTGGCCCCGAAACGGTCGACGACCCGCTGCAGGCGGGCGATCTCCTTCTCCTGAGCGGCGGCGACCTTGGCTTGACGCACCTCGTCCTTGGCCCGGGCGTCGACGTACTGGCTGTAGGTGCCCTTGTACTCGACCATGTGCCCGGTGGCCTCTTCCCCGCCGCGGTCGAGGTGCAGCACGCGGGTGATCGCCTCGTCGAGCAAGTCGAGGTCGTGGCTGATGACGAGCAACGCACCGCGGTAGGAGCGCAGGAACTTCATCAGCCACGCCTTGGCATCGACGTCGAGGTGGTTGGTCGGCTCGTCGAGCAGCAGCAGTTCGCTGCCGGCGTAGAGGATGCGGGCCAGCTCGACCCGGCGGCGCTCCCCGCCCGACAGCACGGTCAGTGGGAGGTCGAGGCGATCGGCAGCCAGTCCGAGGCCGGCCGCGATCGAGCGCACCTCGGCATCGGCCGCATAGCCGCCGGCCTCCCGGTACTCCTCTTCGGCGGCGGCAAACCGGCCGATCGTGCGATCGTTCGGGTCCTCCTCCATCTGCAAGCGGAGCTTCTCGATGCGCACCACGGCATCGTCGAGGCCGCGGCCCGACAACACGTGGCGCACCGCGGTGAGGCCGTCGAGCAGGCCCGCGATCCGCGGGTCTTGCGGCAGGTAGCCGAGGCCACCGGTGCGATGCACCGTGCCGGCGACGGGCTGGGAGGCACCACCGAGGACCCGAAGCAGGCTGGTCTTGCCGGCGCCGTTGCGACCGACGAGGCCCACCTTGTCGCGGGCGCGGATCGAGAACGTCGCTCCTTCCAAGACGAGGCGACCACCCACCTCCACGCTCAACCCTCTGACCTGCAGCACCGGACAAGGGTGGCAGGCGCCTACAAGGACCACAACCTCGCCCCGACATTGGTGACCCCGACGACGCCGGCGAGGCCCCGACATTGGTGACCCCGACGACGCCGGCGAGGCCCCGACATTGGTGACCCCGACGACGCCGGCGAGGCCCCGACATTGGTGCCCCCGGCGTGGCGCCGGGATGAGCGGTCGCGGCGCCACGGGCCGGGCACGCTCATCTCGACCAGAGCACGGGCTGCGATGGTGCCCACCGCATAGTGTTCGGGCGTGAGCCAGATGCTGGTGTCGACGCAAGCGTCGCCGACCTCGCGGGCCCCGCTGGTGCGCCCGATGCTCGTCGGCGCCGCCGCGGTCGGAGCCTGCCTCTACGTCAGCCTCGTGACCCCGACGAGTGCCACGGTGCCGCTGCCGTGCCCGCTGCACGCCGTCACCGGCCTGTGGTGCCCGGGCTGCGGCGCCACGCGGGGGATGCATGCCTTGCTGAACGGCCACGTGACGCAGGCACTCGGGTTCAACCTGCTGCTGCTGGCCATCGTCCCCCTCGCGCTCTACGGCTGGGCCAGTTGGACCCTGGCCACCGCGGGGCGACCCGTGCTCCCGCAGCTGCGGTTGTTGCCGGCCTGGGTGTGGTCGGCGGCCATGGGGCTCGCCGTCGCGTTCGCCGTCCTGCGCAACCTTCCGACCGAACCGTTCCGCGTTCTGGCCCCGTAGGGCACCTCCTGGTTCGCGACGCTCCCGCCCTTCGCCGGCGATCCTGGGTGATGGTCAGTCGGAACCTGACGGCTCGGGTCGCAGCTCGAACCACTGCCAGCCGTGGGGGGCCAACGTGACCTCGTAGGGCGCCTCGGTGACGACCGGGAGCATGGCCCCGCTGATGACGTCGTGGGGAACCCGGCCCTGCCAGCCACTGAGCGCCAGCTCGGTCACCTGTTCGGTGGCCGCCAGGTTGGCCACGCACAGAACGGGATGGGGCCCGCCTCGAACCTGGTGGCGCAGGTAGGCCAGCACGGCCGTGCTCGTGCTGTCGAACAGCTCGAAGGCACCGGTCGAGAGTTGCGGCCACGCCCGCCGGGTGGCCAGCAAGGCCCGCAACCAGTTGAGCAGCGAACCCGGGTCGCGCTCGTGGGCTTCGACGTTCACGACCTGGTAGCCGTAGACGGGATCGGTGATGGCGGGCAGGTAGAGCCGCTCGGGATCGGCGGTGCTGAACCCGCCGTTGCGCTCGGCGCTCCACTGCATCGGGGTGCGCACGCCGTCGCGGTCGGCCAGCGCAATCGTGTCGCCCATGCCGATCTCGTCGCCGTAGTAGAGGACGGGGCTCCCGGGCAGGCTGCACAACAGGACGTGGAACAGCTCGATGAGCGGCCGGTGTCCACCGAGCAGCGGGGCCAGGCGACGGCGGATGCCAGTGTTGCTGCGCATGCGAGGCTCGGGGGCGTAGCACGCGTACATCTCGTCGCGCTCGGCGTCGCTCACCATCTCGAGCGTCAGCTCGTCGTGGTTGCGCAGGAACGTCGCCCACGCGGTTCCGGCGGGGATGGCGGGGGTCTCGTCGAGCACCCAGCGGATGGGCTGAGCGTCGCCGCGCTTGGCCGCGAGGTAGAGCCGGGGCATCAGCGGGAAGTGGAAGCACAGGTGGCACTCGTCGCCGGCGCCGAAGTACTCGACGACGTCGCGGGGCCACTGGTTGGCCTCGGCCAAGAGGATGCGGTCGGGGTAGGCACGGCCCAACTCGTGACGAAGCCGCCTCAAGAACTGGTGCGTCTCGGGCAGGTTCTCGCCGTTGGTGCCGTCGGCCTCGAACAGGTACGGCACCGCATCGAGCCGGAAGCCATCCAGACCCAACGCCAACCAGAACGTCATCACGTCGATGATCGCCTGCTGGACCTTGGGGTTGCGGTAGTTGAGGTCGGGCTGGTGGTGGAAGAAGCGGTGCCAGAAGAACTGCCCCCGCTGCTCATCCCAGGTCCAGTTCGACTCCTCGGTGTCGTGGAAGATGATCCGCGCCTCGGACCAACGCTGGTCGTCATCGCCCCAGACGTACCAGTCGGCCTTGGGGTTGCTGCGGTCCTGCCGACTCTCCTGGAACCACGGGTGTTGGTCGCTCGTGTGGTTGACGACGAGGTCGGTGATGATGCGCATCCCTCGGCGATGGGCCTCGTCGAAGAGGCGGACCGCGTCGGCCAGCGTCCCCATGTCGGGGTGCACGGTGTAGAAGTCGGCGATGTCGTAGCCGCCGTCTCGCAACGGCGAGCCGTAGAACGGCAGCAACCACAGGCAGTCGACACCGAGGCGCTGCAGGTGGTCGAGCTTGGATGTGAGGCCGTTGAGGTCACCGATGCCATCGCCATCGGAGTCGGCATAACCGCGCACCATGACCTCGTACAGCACCGCTCGTTGGAACCAGAGGGGATCGTCCACGGCCATTGCCGGTCAGACCGTGGGCAGCACGGTGGTGGTGACGACCTGTCCAGGGTCACCGGCGTGGCGGGCGATGCGGATGGCGAGCGGGCCGGGTTCGACCTGCCAGCACGACGAAGCGGTGTCCCAGTGGCGAAGCACCGACGGATCGAGCTCGACCTCGGCCGTAGCAGCCGCACCGGCAGCAACCCCAACCTTCGCGAAGCCAGCCAGGACCCACGCCGGCCGCTCGATGGCCGAGGCGGGCCGGCGCACGTAGGCCTGCACGACCTCGGTCCCGGCCCGGGGCCCTGTGTTGGTGAGGGGGACGGTGACGGTCAGGGGACCGGCGGCCGCGACCTCGCCCGCAACCATCGGCACGCCCCACTCGAAGGTGGTGTAACCGCGCCCCGCCCCGAACCACCAGCGGGGCGTGATCGCGTGCCCGAGGTACCAGCGATGACCGACCTCGAGGCGCTCGGTGTAGTGCAGCTCGCCGGGTGGGTCGGCCGTACTGATGTCGCAGGGCGCGTCGGCCAGGGTGACGGGCACCGTCATGGGCAGGCGTCCGCCGGGCTCGTCGTCGCCCACCAGCACCCGGGCGAGCGCCTCGCCACCGGCCATGCCGGGGAACCACGACACCAGCAGTGCCGGCACGTCGTCGGCCCATGGGAGATCGACGGCCGCGCCGGCGTTGACGACCACGACCGTGCGGGGGTTGGCCGCCACGACCCTGCGCACGAGGGCGTCCTGCTCGCCGGGGAGGCTCATCGTGCGGCGGTCGTGACCCTCGCCCTCCCACTCCTCATCGGTGCCGACCACGACCACGGCCACGTCGGCCGCGGCCGCAGCGGCAGCGGCGCGCTCGATGGCGTCGTCGCCGAGCGGCTGGCGTACGCCGACGCGTAGGCCGGCCATCTGATGAGGACCGCGGGCGTAGTCGACCACGAGGTCGTGCGGCTCGCCGGGGACCAGCTCGACCTCGGTGCGGACCTCTTCGCTGCCGAAGCCGAAGAACGAGCGACCGGAGCCGGCCCCGGTGGTGTCGAGCACCACCTCGCCATCGAGGTGCACCACGGCCGGGCCGACGCTCACCAAGGTCAGCTGGTGAACGCCAGGGCGCGACGCGGTGAGCGTGCCCGACATCGTCACGTGGAAGCGGTACGGGTCGACGGCGCGGGCAAAGGTGCCGTACCAGATGGCCTCGACCTTGGGGATGGTGTTGGCCAGCAGGACGTCACCCCCGGCCGAGTCGCGGTAGGCGACGTCGATCCCGGCACGGCCGTCGGCCGTGCGCACGAGCCGACCATCGAGGACCGGTGCCCGCTTGCCCGTGGTGCACCCCGGCTCGAACGTGACCTCGACATCGGGACCGAGCCGATCGCGCAGGCCTTGCAACGGCGTGACGGTGCGGTGTGGCACGACCTGGGCGCTCCCTCCGCCTTGGATCATGGCGACGTCGGCGTTCGGCCCGATCACGGCAACGGATCGAAGCGACCCGATGGCGAGCGGCAAGATGGTTGCATCTGCAACCACTTCGTTGCGCAACAGGACCATCGCCGCACTTGCCGCCTCACGAGCGAGCGACCAGCGCCCAGGGTCATCGATCGACTCCTCGTCGAGCTCGGGTCCCTCGGTGGCACCCACCCGGTCGGCGAGGCGCAGCACCCGCCGCGCCTTCTCAGCCACGGCTGCCGCGGGGACGTCGCCCCGTCGCACGGCATCGGCCAGCGGTGGCCCGAAGTGCTGAGCAGGCCCGGGCATCTCGAGATCGAGCCCCGCTCGCCCGCAGCGCACCGAGTCGTAGGTGGCGTACCAGTCGCTCATGATCAGGCCGTCGAAGCCCCACTCACCCCTCACCACGGTGTCGAGCAACCACTGGTTCTCGCAGGCCGAAATCCCGTTGAGGCGGTTGTACGAGCCCATCAAGCTCCACGCCCCGGCTTCGATGACCGCAGCCTCGAACGGCCGCAGATACACCTCACGCAGCGTGCGTTCGTCGACCTCGCTGCTGATGGTCATGCGCTCGATCTCGGCGTCGTTGGCCACGAGGTGCTTGACGCAGGCGGCGATGCCTTCGCCCTGGAGCCCGCGCACGAAGGCCACCACGGTGCGGGCGGTGTGGGTGGGGTCCTCGGAGTAGCACTCGAAGTTCCGGCCGCCGAGCGGGTGGCGATGGAGGTTGACGGTCGGCCCGAGCAGCACGTGGGCGCGCTTGGTGCGGGCCTCAGCAGCGAGCGCGGCTGCCACCCGAGCCACGAGGGCCAGATCGAAGGTGGCCCCAAGGGCGGCGCCGCACGGGAACGACGCAGAGGTCGTGGTGGTGTGGCTCTCGCCTCGGACCCCGACGGGACCATCGCTCACCTTGATGCGAGGCACCCCACGCTCGGGCAGGGGCGACGAGAACCAGACGTCGTCACCACCGGCAAGGCGCGCCTGCTCGTCGAGCGTGAGGTCGTCGGTGAGTGATTCGTAGCGGCCGGTCATGGTGCTCCTCGGGGGGCGTCGTCGTTGGGCTGGCCGCCGAGCTCGTGGCGCCACGGAGGGTCGGCCCCCGCCCGGCTGCATGTGATGGCCGCCACCTCGGCCGCGAAGGTCAGCATCGAAGCGATCTCGGCCGGGTTCAGCGAGCGCACCGCGCCACGGGTCAGGCGATCGTGCTCGTGCAGCCAGCACAGCAGGCCGGCGTTGAACGCGTCGCCGGCACCGACGGTGTCGACCACGTCGGCCGGCGCCGCGGGCACCGACACCGGCGGGTGACCGGCCGTGTGCGCTGTCGGGCCGGAGGCCCCTCGCGTGATCACGACGACCGCGGCGCCGGCGGCCACCCACCGCTGCGCCAGCACCTCCGGGGGCCCCGGCTCGATCCACGACGCGTCGTCGTCGCTGACCTTCACGACGTCGGCCAGCGCCGCCAGACGATGGAGACGGGCGACGTAGGCGGCGCGGTCGCGCACGAGCGCCGGGCGCACGTTGGGGTCGAGGCCGACGACCACCCGGCGCGCCATGCGCTCGACGAAGACCTCGAGGGCCGACCCGATCGGCTCCTGCACCAGCGCCACCGTGCCGACGTGCACGGCGACGATGCCGTCGGCGTCCGCGGGCAGGTCAGCCACCGTCAGCAGCCGGTCGGCGGTCCCCTCGACGTAGAACGAGAACGTGTGCTGGCTCGGGGTGGCGCCCTTGGTGATGACGGCCAGCGGCGTCGGTTCGTCGCCGTGGGCCACGAACCGGGTGTCGACCCCGGCATCGGTGAGGCGTCGACCGAGCATCGACCCGAAGCCGTCGTAGGAGAGGCGCCCGAGGAAGCCGGCGGGCGCACCGAGACGGCCCAGGGCGACGGCGGTGTTGAACGGCCCACCTCCGGGCAACGGGCGGTAGCGGGTGTCGGCCTCGACCCCGATGCCATCGGGCGTCAGGTCGATCAGGGCTTCACCGCACACCAGGATCATCGGATCCTCACCGCTCGGTTCGTCGGCACGATCAACGCCCAGCGAACCAGGCGAACGACACGGGCGGGAGCACGACTGGCGCACCCTCCTGGAGCCGCGCCCCGTCGAGCGCTCCCGAACCGAGCACAAGATCGGACGCCGACACACCGGCGCCGGCCAGCACGGCGTGATCGACGGCGGCACGGCGGTCGCCCACGTTGACGATCGCAAGGAACGGGGCGCTGCGGGGATGGCGCCGCCGGTAGGCGAACACCGAGTCGTGACCGCTGCTCCAGAGCTCGGCGGGGGCGCCGCCGTGCAGGGCCTCGGTTGATCGCCGAAGGTCGAGCAGGCGCACGAACCAGCCGAACACCTCGCCCTCCAACGTCGAGGGATCGTGCCGCCTCGCGGCCGCCACCCAATCCATCGGCGGGCGATGGATCCAGCGGTCGTCGCCCACCCGGGCCGGGTCGGTGAGGTAGCTCGTGTCGTTACGAAGGGCGAGCTCGTCACCCATGTAGAGCAAGGGGGTCCCGCCGAAGCTGATGGCCACCGAGTGGAGCAGCACCAGCCGGCGCACTGCGAGAGCGAGCGCGTCGCTGTCGCCGGCCCCCAGGGCCGCCTCGATGCCGCACAACGACGCCGACGACCCAGAGGTGCGCACATCGCCCGTCACCGGGTTGGGCTGGAAGTCGAGACCGCGGGCGAAGCTGCCGGGGAAGCGGCCGGTGTAGAAGTCGGCCAGGAAGCGCCGGTGAGCCCACGGGTCGAAGCCGGCGGCCCAGGCGTCGGCGTCGCTGATGGCCCAGCCGATGTCGTCGTGGCCGCGCACGTAGGTGACCCACGAGGTCGACGGGGGGATCGGGGTCATGCGGGCCAGGGCGTGGTTGGCCAGCTGCGCGTCCTTGGTGGCGAGGCAGTTCCACAGCAGCACCATCAGCTGGTTGTGGTAGGCGAGATCGCACTCGGGCCGGAACCGAGGGTGAGCGCCGAGGTAGGGCACAAGGTCGTCCGGCGGCACGATGGCCTCGGCCTTGAACACCACCGCCGGCGCCGCAATGGCGACCAGCGCCCGCCAGGCCTGGAGCAGCAGATGGGCCTCGGGCTGGTTCTCGCAATCGGTGCCCATCCGCTTCCAGGTGAAGGGCACCGCATCGAGCCGGAGGATCTCGACCCCCTGACCCGCCAGGAACAACATCACGTCGAGCAGCTCGCTGAACACGGCGGGGTTGGCGTGGTTCAGGTCCCACTGGAAGTCGTTGAACGTCGTCCAGACCCACGCCTGCAGGTCGTCGTCCCAGGTGAAGCTGCCGGGGGCGAAGTCGGGGAAGACGTCGCGCACGGTCTCCTCGTAGCGGTCAGGGACCGTGCGGTCGGGGACGCTCAGGTAGTAGTCGCGGTACGCGAGGTCACCACCGCGTGCCTTGGCGGCCCACTAGTGCTCACGGGCGGTGTGGTTGATGACGACGTCGATGCAGAGGCTGATGCCCCGCCCGCGGAGCAGCCCGGCCAGCGCGGCCAGGTCGTCCATCGTGCCGAGCGCAGGATCGACCGAGCGGTAGTCCATCACCGCGTAGCCACCGTCGCTCTGACCCGGGCGGGGCCGCAGCAGCGGCATCAGGTGAAGGTACGTGACGCCCAGCTCGTCGAGGAGGTCGAGGTGCTCGGCCACCGACGCCAGCGACCCGCTGAAGCGGTCGACGTAGCAGACGTAGCCGACCGTCCGATGCGACTGGAACCAGTCCGGCTCGATCTCGCGACGGTGATCAAGCAGCTTCAGCTCGGCCGAGCGCGACACCGCGTAGTCGAGCACCGTGGCCAGCAGCGAGTCGACGAGCGGACCGAACCCAGCTCGTGCGCCGAACAGGATCGCCAGGGCCTCGACCGCATCGGGCAAGCGCCGCCGGGCGCGCGCCAGGAAGGCCTCGGCGTCGAACGGGCCGAGACGGGCTCGTGCGGGACCCTCGATCGCCGCGTGGGCCGAGGCGACGATGCTGCCGGACCCCTGGAGGGGCAGATCCACTAGCTCCAGATCGCGAGTCGGGTGGCGAGGTCGAAGAAGTGCAGCCGCTCGGTGTCGACCGCGACGGGGACGCGATCGCCCTCGCGGACCGTGCTGCGGGGCCAGAAGCGAGCCACGAGCGGAGCTGCATGCAACGCGGAGCCGGCAGACGTCACCGCGAGCTCCGATTCCTCCCGAACATCCTCGACGACCACCCGATTGGCCTCGGCTGTGAAGTGCACCATGAGGTCGGAGCCGAGCGCCTCTCGTAGGTCGACGACGCCATTGATGATCTGGTCGTCGGGGTGCCCCGGCCGCTCCGCCGGGTCGTAGAGGTCCTCCGGGCGGATGCCCACCGCGATGACGGCCCCGACGCGGTCGCGAAGTGCGGGATGCGCAGCCAGGACGGTGTCGGACAGGCGGATGCGGCCGGCGGGGAAGGCTAGGTGGAGCGCGTCGTCCTCCTGGGCCACGGTGGCCTCGAGCAGGTTCATGGCCGGTGAGCCGATGAAGGCCGCCACGAACAGGTTGTCGGGACGGTCGTAGAGGCCCTGCGGGTCGTCGACCTGCTGGAGGTAGCCCTTGCGCTTGTCAGCGACCCGGTCACCCATCGTCATGGCCTCGACCTGGTCGTGCGTGACGTAGACGGTGGTGACGCCCAGGTTTCGTTGCAGCTTGGCGATGTCGGCCCGCATCTGGACGCGCAGCTTGGCATCGAGGTTCGACAGTGGCTCGTCCATCAGGAACGCCGACGGTCGGCGCACGATGGCGCGACCCATGGCCACCCGCTGGCGCTGGCCACCGGACAGCTGACCGGGCTTGCGGTCGAGCCACTCCTCGAGCTCGAGCATGCGGGCCGCCTCGCGAACGCGCTCTTCGACCTCGGCCCGTGGCGTTCGCTTGAGCTTGAGCGCGAACCCGATGTTCTCGCCCACCGTCATGTGCGGGTACAGCGCGTAGTTCTGGAACACCATCGCGATGTCGCGGTCTTTCGGGTGCACGTCGTTGACGACGCGGTCGCCGATCTTGAGCGTGCCCGACGTGATGCTCTCGAGGCCGGCGACCATCCGCAGCGCGGTGGACTTGCCGCAGCCGGACGGTCCGACGAGGACGAGGAACTCCTTGTCGGCGACGTCCAAGCTCAGATCGTGGACCGCGTGGTAGCCGTTCTCGTAGATCTTGTTGATGCCGTCGAGGACGAGCTTGGCCATGTGCGAGGACCTCCTAGCCCTTGACGGAGCCGGCAAGCAGCCCCCGAACGAAGTAGCGCTGCATCGAAAAGAAGATGATCAACGGCACGATCATCGAGATGAACGCGGCCGACGGGAGCAGCTCGGTGCCCGAGCCCTTCGAGGTGACGAGGTTGACGAGCTGGATGGTGAGCGGGCTGGCGTCCTTGTTGCCCGCCAGGAAGATGAGGGCGACCAAGTAGTCGTTCCAGACCCACAGGAACTGGAAGATGGCGAACGCCGCCAGCGCCGGCTTGCACAGCGGCAGCACGATCCGCCAGAAGATCCCGAAGTGGTTGGCCCCGTCGATCGTTGCCGCCTCGAACACGTCTCCCGGCAGCGACGAG
The DNA here is from genome assembly GCA_038244535.1 of Acidimicrobiales bacterium. Classification (GTDB taxonomy): domain Bacteria; phylum Actinomycetota; class Acidimicrobiia; order Acidimicrobiales; family Ilumatobacteraceae; genus JBBRTJ01. The sequence goes on from JBBRTJ010000001.1 coordinate 92,237, forward strand.
ATGTAGTTGTGCAGTAGGAAGATCGCCAGCGGCAGGCCGAACGCCGTGTGCGTGAGCCAGACCGCGATCGGCTTGTTGTTGAGGTTCAGGTCCGGGAAGATCGTGAAGGTCTGACCGAACAAGGTCATGTGGGCGCCCCCGCTGTAGAGCTGGAGCAGCGGCACCAGGGCCATCTGCAGCGGGATGGCCATCATGGCCACCACCGCGATGAACAGCCAGCTGCGGCCCTTGAAGGGCATCCAGGCGAAGGCGTAGGCGGCCGCGGCGGCGATGAGGATGGGGACCACCGTGGCCGGGATCGCGATGGCGAAGGAGTTGAGCAGCGCCTTGCCGAACGACACGTACCCGCCGGGCATGTCGAACATCGCCTGGCGGTAGTTGTCGAGCGTGAAGCTCGGATCGGTGATCGCCGTCCACCAGCCCGAGGAGAGCTGCTGGGACTTGGGGCGAAACGAGTTGACCAGCAGGCCGACGGAAGGGATGGTCCACACGACCACCAGGCCCCACAGCACCCAGGTGGGGATGGCGGCCAGCGCGCGGTGCGTCTGCTGACCGACGGGATCGAGCTGACTCGGCCCGCCGTGCTTGGCCTTGACCGACTTGACCGGGGCGCTCTCGTCGATGACGGTCACCGGCTGACCTCCCTCTTGCCGCGGCGGAAGTTGAACCACATGACGGGCAGGACCAGCACCAAGATGATCACGGCGAACGTGCTCGAGGCGGTGAAGTCGCCGTTGCGCAGGTTCGTGTACATCCGGTTCGCCAGCACGTCGGTGTCGAAGTTGCCGTTGGTGGTCGCCTTCACCAAGTCGAAGACCTTCATGACCGACACGATCAGGGTCGTGATGACCACGATGAGGGTGGGGATGATCTGGGGAAGGGTGATCTTCCAGAACACCTGCACGTCGTTGGCTCCGTCGACCTTGGCGGCCTCGACCAGCTCGCTGGGCACCGACTTGATGGCGGCGGAGAGCACCACCATCGCGAACCCGGTCTGGATCCAGATCATGATGATCATGATGAAGAAGTTGTTCCACGGGATGATGTCCGCGGAGCGCAGGAAGTCGACCTGGTCACGTCCGAGCCCCGACAGCAGCGCATTGAGAAGCCCGGGCGACTGGCCCGACGACTCGATGTTGTACATGTAGCTCCAGATGATCGCGGCGCCGACCATCGAGATCGCCATGGGCATGAAGATCATCGTCTTGGCCGCGGTCTCGTTGCGGGAGCGATCGGCCAGGACCGCGAGCCCGAGACCGAACAGCGTGGCCAGGCCGGTCACGGCCGCCACCCACCAGAGGTTGTTCCAGATCACGCCGCGCATGGCGGTGAACGCCGCGAAGAGCACGAGGATCACGGCGATCACGAGCCCGAGGCTGGCGCCGGGGCTGGACAGGTCGACACCGCTGCCCGAGCCCGTCGCCTTGCGGGCTGCCCGCCGGGCGGCGAAGAGGGCGAGGATCGCGATGAGCACCCCGATGATGAACAGGCGACTCGTGAAGATGTGGGTGAAGCCGTTGAACGAGAGCACGTTCTCATCGCGCAACGCACCCGGGGTCGACGACGTGCCCCAGTAGTTGTCGAGCGTGAAGCCCTTCTCGCCGCTCAGGCCACTGCGGAAGCTCAGGTAGATCGTGCGCACGGCAGGCACGAACAGGCCGATGAACAGAAAGACGACTGCGGGACCGACGAAGACCCACGGGCGGAGACGGTCCTCCCACTTCTGCGACAACTTGTTGACGCCGAGGTTGACGAGCACGAACAGCCCGACGAGGACCGCGAGCGCAACCCCGACGTTGACGATGGTGCTGATGAGCGAGCTCACCGACCCCCCTTCCCCAAGTGAACCGGCTCACCAACCGGAGCCGTTCCCGGACAGGACCCTATACAGGGTCCTGCTGGGGCGGGCGCACCCACCCCAGCAGGACCGTCACTGCGTGCTGACTAGCTCTTGGGCCAGGATGCTTCGACGTTCTTCAGGAACGTGTCGACGTCCTCAGTGCCGTTGACGTAGTTGGTGCCGTCCTTCCAGAAGGTGCCGGAGCCGACCTTGCTCGGCATGGCGTCCGACCCGTCGAAGCGGACCGGGCTGGCAGCCACCAAGATGGCGGCCATCGACTGGTCGAGCAGATCCGGGTAGGCCTTGACGTCCGACTTCTTGTTCGGCGACAGGAAGCCGCCCTTGTTGGCCTTGATGCGGCTGTTGGCGTACTCGGCCGACTCGATGTACTTCATGGCCGCAGCCGTTGCCGGGTTGGCGTTGAACGCCACGGCGAACACGCCGGCGACCAGCGTGACCTTGCCGAACTTGTCGGAGATGGTCGGCAGGTAGAAGACGTTGACGTCGCCATCCGGGCCGAACTTCACGTCGGCCTTGGCCGCCTTGAACTGCGCACCGTAGAAGTTGGCCTGGCGGTGCATGCCGCACTTGCCGTCGAGGATCGGCAGACCGGCGTTGGCGAAGCCCGTCGAGGCGATCGACTGGCGACCGCTCAGGACGTTGCCCTCGGTGAACCAGATCTTGCCGACGAACTCGGCGACGTCCTTGACCTGCGGATCGTTGAACGGGATGGCGTGGGTGACCCACTTGTCGTACACGTCAGGCCCGTGGAGGCGCAGCATGACGTCTTCCATCCAGTCAGTGAAGGTCCAGCCGGTGGCGTCACCGGATTCGATGCCGATGCACCACGGGGCGATCTTGTCGGTCTTCATCTTGTCCTGCAGCGCGGTGAGCTCGTCCCACGTCTTGGGGATGCTGTAGCCCTTGTCCTTGAAGACCTTGGGCGAGTACCACACGAGGCTCTTGAGGTCGCTCTTGGCCGGGATGGCGACGACCTTGCCGTCGATGGTGGCGAGCTGCGTCCAGTAGGGGTCGTAGTCGGCCTTCATCGAGGTCACGACGGCCGGATCGATCACCGTCAGCTTTGGCGCGAGGTCCTTGACCAGGCCGGGCTGCGGGGCGTAGAAGATGTCGGGCAGCGCGTCGCCACCGGCCTGGGCGGCGGTGCGGACCTGCGTCTCGGCGTCACGGGTGCCCGTGTACGCGATCTTCGCTCCCGTGGCGGCCTCGAACGGCTTGAACGCCTCGGTGACGCCGTCGGCCTCGGAGCCGGTCTCCGGCCCGAGGATCTTGATCGTCTTGCCCTTGATGTCGGTGCCGCCGGCGACGGTGGTTCCGCTGCCGCCCTTGGAGCTGCTGCCGCAGGCTGCAAGCAGCAGTGCGAGTGTGCTGACGCCGGCAATGACGCCGACCTTCAGCCGCTTGTGGGTTGATGTCATGTCAGTTGTTTCCCCCGAAGGTCCGCGACCCGGTCACCCGGGTTGCTCGTGGTGGGTTGGTCGGGCCTCGAAGTAGAGGCGGTGGAACGGGTGGCGCGAGCGCGACCCGCTGGGACCGGTGCCGCCGAAGCGGAACCGGCGCTCGTTCGACGCGCGACCGGTCCGGTCGTGCGTCGCTCGATCACGTCGAGCGTGAGGCTGACCCGCGCGCTCGTGGTGGTGCCGTGGAGCAGGTCCAGCAGCATGGTGGCGCCGCTGTAGCCGCTCTCGAAGAGGGGCTGGCGCACCGTGGTGAGACCCACGTGACGGGCCACCTCGATGTCGTCGAAGCCCATGATGCTGATGTCGTCGGGCACCCGCAGGCCGAGGCGGCTGGCCGCCTCGAGCAGGGCGAGGGCCTTGGCATCGGAGTAGGCGAAGATCGCGGTCGGTGGCGCGTCCATGCCGAGGAGCTCCGCGGCACAGCGCTCGATGGCGGCGGGCTCGTGCATGCACTCGCGAGACAGCGCCCCCGCGAGCGGGTGGCCGGCCCCGGCCAGCTCGGATTCGAACCCGGCCCGGCGTCGTTGAGCCGAGGTGAAGCCGAAGCGGATGTCGACCTCGTCGCCGAAGTAGCCGATGCGCTCGTGGCCGAGGGACAGCAGGTGGCGCGCCGCGAGCCGGCCGCCCTCGATGTCGTCGACGACGATGTTGGGGATGCCGTCGAGCTCGACGTCGACGGCGACCGTGGGCATGGCCCGCGCCCGGAGCGAGGCCAGCTCTGCTTCTGAGGGCGGCAACGTCAAGATCAACAGACCGTCGGCATCGCGGCGCGACAAGCGGCTGAGCGGCTCCCGCCGGCGATCGGCGTGGTCGACGCTGTAGAGGACGACCTCGAAGGCGGTCTCATCGAGGGCGGCGAGCACGCCCCGGAGTCGCTCGACGGCCGACGGGTGGGTGAAAAACGGGACGACGACGGCGATGGTGCCGGTGCGGCGCCGCGACAGCGCCCGGGCGACGCGGCTCGGCTGGTAGTGGAGCGCGGTCATGGCCGCCTGCACCCGGCTACGGGTCTCGACGCTGACAGCCGGGTGGTCGTTCAGGACGCGAGACACCGTCCCGATCCCGACGCCGGCGCGGGCAGCGACGTCTTTGATGGTCGATCCCCGTCCGTCGTCATGACCCTCTCTGGTGGTTGCCACTCTCCATATGGAAGCGCTTCCACAGCTTCTATGTCAATGACGAAACCGTGACGAAACCCGGCAATCAGTTCACGAGGCGATCGCGTCCGGCCCAATAGGGCTCGCGCAGCTTGAACTTCTGGAGCTTGCCGGTCGCGGTGCGCGCCAGTTCGTCGCGCCGCTCGATGCGCTTGGGGCACTTGTACCCGGCAAGGCGCGTCTTGCAGAACTCGATGAGCTCGGCCTCGGAGGCGACGGCGCCGGCCTTCAGCACGACCAGGGCCGTCACCATCTCGCCCCACTTCTCGTCAGGGATGCCGATGACGGCCACCTCGGCCACCGCCGGGTGCGAGAACAGCGCGTCCTCCACCTCGATCGAGCTGACGTTCTCACCACCGGTGATGATCACGTCCTTCTTTCGATCCAAGATCGTCAGGTAGCCCTCATCGTCGACGGAGCCACCGTCGCCGGTGTGGAACCAACCATCGCTGAGCGCATCCGCGGTGGCCGCCGGCTGCTCCCAGTACCCCTCCATCACGACGTTGCTGCGGGCCAGGACCTCGCCCTGCGGACTGATGGCGAGGGTGACGCCGAGCGCGGGCGCCCCGGCGCGGCTCAGCTTGGCCGACCGCTCACTCGGCGTCAGCTCATCGAACTCGGCCCGCTTGCGGTTGATGGTGAGCAGCGGCGAGGTCTCGGTGAGGCCGTAGATCTGGGCGAGCTCCCATCCCAGCTCCGTCTCGACGCGTTCGATCGTGCGGGTAGGCGGTGGAGCTCCTGCCACGACGACCCGCACACGGTCGCGACCCGGGATCGGGCCTTCCCAGGACGCCGCGGCGTCGAGCACGCTGTTGACGACCGCCGGCGCGCAGCACAGCAGGGTGACACCGTGCTGCTCGATCCGGCGCAGGATCTCGGCACCATCGATCTTGCGCAGCACGATGTGGCGGCCACCCATGCCGGTGACGGCATAGACCATCCCCCAGCCGTTGCAGTGGAACTGCGGCAGCGTGTGGAGGTAGACGTCCCGGTCGCTCACCCCGACGTGCCAGCCGAACGTGGCCGAGTTGAGCCACAGGTTGCGGTGCGTGAGCTGCACGCCCTTGGGCCGGGCGGTGGTGCCGCTCGTGTAGTTGATCGTCGCCGTCGCGTCCTCGTCGGGCTCCCAGGCACGGGGCTCGACGCCGTAGCGGAGCAGCGCCTCGTCGCCCTGGGCGCCGATCGTGAAGCGGTGCGCGGCGGTGACACCGGCGAGGTTGTCGAGCTCGGGATCGACGAGCAGCACCTCGGCGCCGCTGTGGCTGACGATGTAGTCGACCTCGGCGGCGGCGAGGCGGAAGTTGACGGGCACGAGGATGCGTCCCGAGCCGCTGACGCCGAAGAACGCGGCGAGCAGCCGGGCCGAGTTCTGCGACACCATCGCCACCCGCGCTCCCTGGGGCACCCCGAGCTCGTCCAGCCCAGCGGCCATGGCCCTGGCCCGCTCGGCCACCTGGGCGTAGGTCAGCGAGCCCCAGCTCTCGGCCGGCTGGTCGGGTTCGTCGACGATGCCGATGCGCTCGCCGTAGACCAGCTCAGCGCGTCGGATGTGATCGACGATCGTCAGCGGCACCTTCATCGACGAGTCCCCCTTGGTAGTCGGACCATCTCGCCTGCCTGTGATCCAAGCGGGCGAGCACAGCGAACGGTAGTCGTGGGGGCAACAACGACCAGCGGGTCTCCTAGGGTGCGATCCGTGCCCGGGGCCGACCCAGACCAGGGACGATGGGAGCGCACGACCCTGCTCCGCATCGCCGCCGGTGACGAAACGGCCCTGGCCGCGCTCTACGACCAGTACGCGTCGTACGTGTTCGCCCTCGCCCTCCGCGTCCTCAAGGACCGCTCCGCCGCCGAAGACGTGGCCCAGGACGTGTTCGTGCACGTCTGGACCAAGGCGACGGCATTCGACCCCGAGCGGGGAACGGTGCGCAGCTGGCTTGGCGTGATCACGCACCGTCGCGCCGTCGATCGGGTCCGCCGCGAAGCAGCGTCGAGGGCTCGCGACGAGCGGAGCAACCGACGCGACCTCGGAGCGACCCCAGACGTCGACGAGGCCGTCAGCTCGCTCGTGCTGGGTGAACGGGTGCGCTCCGCGCTCCACGCCCTCCCTGACGATCAACGCTCCGCGATCGAGCTCGCCTACTTCGGCGGCAAGACCTTCCGTGAGGTCGCCGCCGTCCTCGGCATCCCCGAGGGCACCGCCAAGTCGCGCATCCGCCTCGGCATGGCCAAGCTGTCCGAGGCCCTCCAGGGAGTCGCACCATGGACCTGACCCAGCCCCCCTCGCCCGACGAGGTGCTCGAGCTGCTCGGCGCCTTCGCCGTCGACGCGCTCGACCACGACGACCGGCGCCGGGTCGAGGTGCAGATCGATCAGCACCCGCAGCTTCGAGCCGAGGCGCGGCGACTCCAGGACGTGGCCGCCCTTCTGTCGTTGGGTGACGGCGAACGACCCACAGCGCAGTTGCGTGACGAGGTGCTGGGCTCCGCGCTCGAGTCGCGGCCACCGGGCCGGCACCTGTCGAACCCCTTGGGGCCGGCTCTCGCGCCGTCGTTGCTGTTCGGTCGTCAGTGGCACGAGCTCGATCAGCTCCTCGACCAGCTTGGTGCCGCCGACTGGCACGCTGTGACCAGCTTCGGACGCTCCGTCAACGAGTTGCTGGCCCACCTGTCGGCCAGCCTCGAGCAGTTCGCCCACGAGCTGGGGACCGGCCGGTTCGAGCTGGAGCCCGGGGTGGAGCAGCACCACTGGGGCGTGACCGAGCCCACCATCGCCCGCCTCGTCGACCACGGCCCCACCGCGACGGCCGCCGCTCTGCGCGACGTGGCCAACCGCATCGGTACCGGTCTCGCCGCCCGCACCCCTCACGCCTTCGACGCCCCCCGCGAAGGCTCGGGCATCAGCCTGCGCGACCGCACCCGCCTCGCCACGTTCGAGCTCTGGATCCACACCGACGACGTTCGCTTGGCGACGGGACGGCCGATGGTGGCTCCGGACCGTGAGCGAGTCAATGCACTGTCCGACCTGTCGGCGCGGTTCATCAGCCTTGGCATGCTCGTCACGGGACACGTCCACGACGGCAAGCGCGGACGGCTCGTGCTCACCGGCGACGGCGGAGGAACGTGGACGTTCGCGCTCGGCGGAGAGCTCGGCGATGGCACTGGCGAGGTGGTGACGATCGTTGCCGACGCCGTCGACTACTGCCGTGTGGTCGGCAAGCTCAGCCCGCTCGAGAGCCTCACGCTCGACGTCGACGGTGATGCCATGCTCGCCCGCGATGTGCTCGAGGGAGCGCGCACCTTCGCCGAGTAGCGCTCCCGATCGACCGCCGCGCCTGGGCATCGGGGCACCTCAGGGTGCGCCGATGTTGAGGCGCGTCGCCGAACTGACGCTCAGTGTTGCGAACGAGTCGCATCATCACGGAATGTGATCCGGGTCGACGAGACGCGCCGAACAGCGGTCATGTCACGTCGCCGCAAGCACACCGCACTTCTGCTCGCCAGTGGGATAGCAGTAGTTGCAACTGCAACCATCGCGGTGGTCATCACCCGAGACGATGGGAACGCCAGCGCCGGTCCCCGGGTCACGAAGTCGGCCTCCCCCGGCCTGGGCTTCGACGCTGGCAAAGCGAAGGCCACCGGGCCGGTGTCCTTTCAGCCATCCGCGTTGCCTCCCGCCAAAGGTGCGCCTGACCCAACCGGGGCCGTGCGGTCGTTCCTCGATGCCGAGATCGCCAAGGACTTCGATGCGTCGTTCGCCGTGCTCGCCGACGCCGACCGCGCCGCCGCGGCTCCCGTGAGCCAATGGGCGGCCACCCACGCCGACCTGCCCCGCTACCGCAGCTACGAGCTCATCGGGCCGGCCAAGGTCGACGGCGCCACCGCGACCGTGGTGGCCGACGTGGCGATGGAACCCGGCCTCGATTCCGTCGTGGGGCTGCGGGCCGCGCAGGCCCGCATCACCTGGACGACGACGCAGCAGGCGGGCGCCTGGCGGCTGTCGCTCAAGCTGTCCCGCGGCGAAGCGCGCTACGCCGATGCCGCCGCCGCCCCCAACGCAGCTGCCACCTGGGCGACGAACCGGCAGCAGTGCACGACCGACGGTCAGTTCGACGGCGGCCTCGTCGGCTTTCCGTCCATCGCCGATGCGCTCTGCCACAGCTCCGGTTCGATCAGCGCTGGTGATGCCGCCCAGCTGTCCTCCATCAGCGACCCCAGCCCAGTCACCAGCTTCTTCGGACCCGACGCGACGGCGTGGGCCCGGGTCGTGCGCCTCGACGGTCCGGTTCCGATGCGGGCGGTGCTGGCGCCGGTCGGAGACCAGTGGGTCGTGATCGGCGTGTTCCCGCCGGCCTGACCCGATCCGCACGACCAACCACCTGCGACCAGCTGGTCGCAGCGCTGGGTGGACCGGACCCCGGCCCGCCGAGCGGTGTGACCAGCACCAAACAGCCAGACCGGCCGGAGAACCCGGCCCGTCGAAAGGATACGGATGAACAAGCGAAAGCTCGCCACCCGGGCGCTTCCCGTGATCGGACTGACCGGTGCCCTCTTCGCCGGCATGGTGTCCGGCGCGGGGGCCTCAAGCCACCGTGAAGCCCCGCTCATCACTGAAGACCCCGTCGCCGACCTCACCGACGTCTACGCGTTCGTGAGCCCGGACAAGACCAACACCGTCACCCTCATCGCCAACGTGAGTCCGTTCGAGCTGCCTGCGGGCGGACCGAACTTCCACAAGTTTGGCGACGACGTGCTTTACACGATCCACGTCGACAACGACGGCAACGCCGTCAGCGACATCGACTACGAGTTCCGGTTCACCACGACGTACTCCAACCCGGCGACGTTCCTCTACGCCACCGGCCAGGTGACGTCGCTGACCGACCCGGACCTGAACCAGCGCCAGACCTACACCCTCACCAGGGTGGACGTCGCCTCCGGGAACCGCACCGTGCTCGGCGGCGCCATACCGGTCGCTCCGGCGAACGTCGGCCCCCGCACCACCCCGCAGTACGAGAAGAACCTCGCCAAGCCGGCCGAGCGGGTCGTCGGCAACCAGGTGAGGGTGTTCGCCGGACCCCGCGACGATCCCTTCTTCGTCGACCTCGGCAGCATCTTCGACCTGGGCGGCCTGCGCCCGTTCAACCAGGCCCACCTCCTCCCGCTGCCCACCGCCCCGGGCAAGGACTACGTGGCCGGCTACAACGTGCACACCCTGGCGCTGCAGATCCCGAAGTGGCAGCTCACCAAGGGCACCGACCCGGTCATCGGCGTCTGGGCCACGACCGCGCGTCGCCAGACGCGGACCTTTGATCCCGCGACCCCCGGCGTGCTCACGCACAGCGGGCCCTGGGTGCAGGTCAGCCGGCTCGGCCAGCCGCTCGTCAACGAGGTGGTCATCCCGGTCGGCAAGAAGGACCTCTTCAACGCCGTGCCGCCGACGCAGGACCTGCAGTTCGCCGGTTCGGTGCTGAGCCCCGAGCTGGCCAACCTGATCCCGGTGCTCTACCCGGGCGTGAACGTGCCGACCAGCGTCGACCTTGGCCTCGGTCTTGGTGGTCGAGAGGACATCGCCACGATCTTCCTGCTCGGCATCGCCGGTGTGAACCGGCCGCAGAGCGTGGTGCCCTCCGAGATGCTCCGGTTGAACACCTCGATGGCGACGAGCTCCTTCCCCAACGGGCGGGCGCTGGCCGACGACGTGACTGACATCGAGATCCGGGCCCTCGCGGGTGCGACGGCCTTCACGCCGCCGTACAACGTCCCGCCGAACAACCAGCTCGGTGATGGTGTCAACGCCAACGACAAGCCCTTCCTCAACGGCTTCCCATACCTGGCGTCGCCCACCAGCGGCTACAACGGCTGAGAGGCACGAGCTTCATGGATGCCATGGCCGTTCCCGGGCGGGGGACCTCACGGTTCCCCGCCCGGGCGGCCGGCGCCATCGCTGCGGCGATCGCGCTGGCCCTCGCCGCAGCCGGTCTCGTTCGCTTCACCACCGCCGGGTCCGGCACCTCGCCCCTCGCGGCCCCGGTGCTGCTCACCCCTCAGGACCGCCTGGCGGCGGCACAGGCGCTCGTGATCCGCCAGCCGGACGACCCTGCTGCCCAGCGCGACCTCGGGTCAGCAGCCACGCAGCTCGCCATCGCCACCGGCGACCCTGCGCTCTACGCCGTGGCCACCAACGCGCTCGGCGCCGCCGCCCTCCTCGCCCCGAGCGACGAGCGCACCACCGTCCTACGAGGCGTCCTCGCCCTGTCGCTCCACGACTTCTCTCATGCGTTCGAACTGGGGCTGCAGGCCCACACGGCTGCACCCGGCGACGCCGCCGCCCTTGGCGTGATGGTCGACGCTTCGGTCGAGCTCGGCCGCTACGACGAGGCCGCCGACCTCGTGCAGCAGATGCTCGACCGGCGCCCAGGAGCGGCTGCGCTCGCCCGGGCGTCGTACCTCCGTGAGCTCCACGGTGACCTCGCCGGCGCCGCCAGTGCGATGCAGCAGGCGGCAACTGCCGCGGCGGCGTCACCGGCGGAGGAGGCGACGATGCGGACGTTCCTGGGCGACCTCCACCTCGCGGCCGGCGACGCTGAGGCCGCCACGGCCGCCTACGCGCTCGCCGTGCGCCTGTCCCCCACCGCAATCAACGCAGCCGTCGGCTCGGCGCGGGCGGCGGCGGCCACCGGTGATCTCGGGCGAGCCATAGCGCTGCTCGAACCGGTCACGCAGCGCTCTCCGGTCCCCGCTACCGCCGCGCTGCTGGGCGACCTGCGGACCTTGGCCGGCGATGCCGCAGGGGCCGAGCAGGCCTACGTCCTCGTGCGGGCCGACGAGCGCCTCCTGGCCGCCGCGGGGGCCGCTGTCGATCTCGAGCTCGCCACCTTCGAGACCGACCACGGCTCACCGGCGAAGGCCGTCGAGCTCGCCCGCACCGCCTACGCCACGCGTCGCACGATCTTCACCGCCGACGCTCTTGGCTGGGCCCTGACGAAGGCCGACCAGGCGAGTGCCGCGCTCCCCTACGTCGAGGAGTCGCTCCGACTGGGCACCCGCTCGGTACCGCTGCGCCTCCACGCCGCCACTGCGTTTGCCGCCACCGGTGACGACAGCCGGGCTCGCGAGCAGCTGGCCATCGCCTTCACCGGCAGTCCCTGGCTCGCGCCTCTGCTTCGCGCCGACGCCGTCCGCCTGGCCGACCGCCTCAGCTTGCCCGTCCCCGAGCCCTGGAGGGCCTGATCATGCTCTGCTTCCGTCGCCGTCGCGCCTTGGTCCTGCTCGCCCTCACCGGCGCCGGCGTGCTCGTGCCGGCCGCTCTGGCCAGCGCCCATCCACTCGGGAACCTCACCGTCAACACCTCGACCAACCTCGTCGTCGCCGCGGCGGGCGTGCACATCGACCACGTGCTCGACCTCGCCGAGCTCCCAGCCATCCAGGCTCGACAAACCATCGACGCCAACGCTGACGGCACCGAGAGCGGCGCCGAGCGCGACGCATGGGCCGCCGGCGAGTGCTCACGGATCGCCGCCCAGCTCGACGTGAGCATCGGCGGGCGGCCTGCCCCGCTCACACCAGGCGTGCACGCCCTCACGTTCCCCCCCGGTCAGGCCGGGCTCGACACGCTTCGTCTCGTGTGCGCCTTCTCGTCGACGGTTCCCGTCTCGGCGCGGACCACCATCGGTGTGACCGACCGCTTCGAGACCGACCGCATCGGCTGGCGTGAGATCACCGCGGTCGGCGACGGCGTGACGCTGGTCGGCTCGGCGCTGCCCACGACGAGCCCCAGCAGCCTGCTGACCTCGTACCCGTCGGCGGTGTCAGTGCCACCGCGCCAGCTCACCGCCACCTTCACCGCCGAGCCGGGTGGGCCCCGCCTCGCGCTCGGTGCGAACGGCGCCGCTCCGGCGGCCACAACACCCCCGGCGCCGCAGTCCCGCGGCACCGACGGGCTCACCCAGGCTCTTGCGTCGATCGTGGGGAACCGGGACCTCACGGTGGGCCTGGCCCTGGCCGCAGCTGCACTGGCGCTCCTGCTCGGCTCGCTCCACGCACTCGCGCCCGGTCACGGCAAGACGCTCATGGCCGCCTACGTCGTCGGCCGTCGGGGCACGGCACGCCACGTGCTCACCATCGGCCTCACCGTGGCCGCCACCCATACGGCCGGGGTCCTGGCCCTCGGCATGATCATCTGGGTGAGCCAGGCCATCGCCCCTGACCGGATCCTGCCGTGGCTCACGCTGGCCAGCGGCGGCCTGCTCGTCGTGGCCGGGGCCTCGATGCTCGTGCGTCGGCTCGTCCTCGGACAGCACGGCCACGTCCACCTCTTCAGCCCTGACGGCGCCGGCCATGCCCACGACCACGAGGCTCATTCGCACGACGCTCATTCGCACGACGCTCACTCGCACCACGGTCATCCGCACGAGGGCCACGATCACCCGCACCACGACGACCACGACCACCTGCCGGCTGGTGCCCTGGCCCCGTCCGGGGCGCCGAGCCGGAGGTTCCTGGTGCTGATGGGCATCGCCGGGGGCCTCGTGCCCACGCCTTCCGCGCTCGTGGTGCTGCTCGGGGCCACCGCCCTCGGCAAGCCGTGGTTCGGCGTGATCCTCGTGGCCGTCTACGGCATCGGCATGTCGGCCTCGCTCATGGGGGCCGGGCTGCTGATGGTGCGGCTCCAGTCATGGATGGAGCGTCAGTTCCTCGGCAAGCCCTGGTGGCAGACCGCACTGCGCTTCGCTCCCGTGGTCACGAGCATCGTGCTGTGCATCGGCGGGTTGACGATCGCGCTGCGGGGCGCCACCGCCCTCTGACACGGTGGCCGGGTACCGTCGGCCCATGTCCGTCCTGCCCTGGCACCTCCTCCCCGACCACGCGTCGGTGACCGACGACGGTGCCCTGTGCATCGCCGGGGTCGACGTGCGTGACCTGGCAGCCGCCTACGGGACGCCCGTGTTCATCTACGACGAGGAGCACATCCGAGCCCGCTGCCGCGAGGCCGTGACGGCTTTCGGCGAGGGCAACGTCGTCTACGCAACCAAGGCCTTCCTGTGCCTCGCCATGGCCCGCTTGGCCCACGACGAGGGCCTGCTGCTCGACGTCGCCACCAGAGGCGAGCTGCACGTCGCCCTCACCGCCGGGGTCCCCGCCGATCGGCTCGTCCTGCACGGCAACAACAAGAGCCTCGACGAGTTGCGTACGGCGCTCAGCGTCGGGGTCCGTCACGTGGTGGTCGACAGCTTCGACGAGCTCGACCGCCTCGACGTGCTGCACGCCGAAGGGCTGCCCGTGCCAGCCGTCGCGCTCCGGATCACGCCCGGGGTGCACGCGCACACCCACGAGTACGTCCAGACCGGCCAGGACGACTCGAAGTTCGGCTTCACCTTGAGCAGTGGGCTCGCCGCACGGGCCATCGAGCGCGCCGCCGCGTCGCCCTCAGTACGCCTCGTCGGACTCCACTGCCACGTGGGCTCCAACGTGTTCGCAGTCGAGAGCTTCGCCAAGGCGGCGGCCGTCATGGCCCAGCTCTCCCTCGCCGCCGGCCTTCCCGAGCTGACCCTCGGCGGGGGGCTCGGCGTGGCTTACGTCGCCGGCGAAGAAGGACCAACCATCACGCAGTGGGCCAAGGTCCTGCTCGACGGCGCTCGCTCGGCCGGGGTGACGGCCCGCGTGATGGTCGAGCCTGGGCGGTCGATCGTGGCCGATGCCGCCATCACGCTGTACACCGTGGGCACGGTCAAGCACCTCGAGGGCCTGCGCACCTATGTGGCCGTCGACGGCGGCATGAGCGACAACCCTCGACCCGTCCTCTACGGCAGCGGCTACGAGGTCTTCCTTCCCCGTGCCGTGCGCGCCGACCGGCCCCGGCGGATCCGGCTCGTCGGCAAGCACTGCGAGAGCGGCGACGTCCTGGTGGCCGATGCCACTGTCCCGGACGACCTCGCCGTCGGCGATCTCGTTGCCACCCCCGTCACCGGGGCCTACGGGCACTCGATGGGCTCGAACTACAACAAGGTGCCGCGCCCCGCGGTCGTGTTCGTGCGCAACGGCGAGGCCCGCTTGGTCGTGCGACGCGAGACGCTCGACGACCTCGTGCGCCTCGACGTCAGCTGACCACGACGTCGACGCCGAGACCTCGGAGCTTGGCTTCGAGGTGCCCGTAGCCCCGCTCGAGGTGGTGGGCCTCGAGGATGGTCGTCTCGCCGTCGGCGGCCAGCCCGGCCACGAGCATCGCCGCCCCCGCCCGGATGTCGTGGGCCCGCACCGGCGCACCGCTCAGGCGGGGCACGCCCCGAACGACCACGTGGTGCCGGTCGGTGCGGATGTCGGCTCCCATCCGGACGAGCTCGTCGATGTAGCGGAAACGGCCCGAGAACAGGTTCTCGGTGACGATGCCGACACCGTCAGCCACCGTGAGCATCGCCGTCAGGAGCGGCTTGTAGTCCGTGGCCACCCCTGGATAGGGCAGCGTCGCCACGTCGACCGGTCGGAGGCGGCCGTCCACACTGGCCAGGAGCCCGGTCCCCGTATCCGTCACCCGCATGCCCATCTCTCGGAGCTTGCGCAGGAGCATGTCCATGTGGTCGGCACGCGCACCGGCCAGCTCGATCTCACCACCGGCGACGCCGACGGCGGCGAGGTAGGTCGCCGCCTCGATCCGATCGGGTACCACCGTGTGATCAACGGCCCGTAGATCACCGGCGGTCACTCCATGGATCACGAGCGTCGGTGAGCCGATCCCGCTGATGTGCGCGCCCATCGCCACCAGGAAGTAGCAGAGGTCCTGGATCTCGGGTTCCCGCGCCGCGTTGTCGAGCACGGTCGTGCCCTTGGCCAAGACGGCAGCCATGAGGATGTTCTCGGTGGCCCCCACACTTGGGAAGTCGAGGGCCACCTCGGCACCGTGCAGGCCATCGTCGGCCTCGCCCTCCAAGTAGCCATGACGGAGACGGAAGCGGGCGCCGAGCGCCTCGAGGCCGGCGAGATGCATGTCGATCGGGCGGGGGCCGAAGTCATCGCCGCCCGGCATCGACACCCGGGCCCGGCCACAGCGGGCGAGCAACGGACCGAGCACCACGATCGAGGCGCGGATCCGCTCAACGAGCTCGTAGGGCGCCTCGGGGATCACCGCGGTGCCGCGGTGCAGGTGCAGCACCGACGAGTCGTCGGGGTCGACCATGGTGGCCACCCCCATGGCCCGCAGCAGATCTGACATGGTGGCGACGTCGGTGATGGCCGGCACGTTGCGCAGGACGTGGTTCCCGTCGGCGAGCAACGACGCCGCCATGAGCTTGAGCGCCGAGTTCTTCGCGCCGCTGATGGGCACGGTGCCCCTCAACGGGCCACTCGGCCGAACCACCAGACGTTCCACGGCCTCTCAGTATGCTCGCCCGTCGTGGCCAGGGTCGTGGCGGTGCGGCCCCTCACGGACACGTCGCTTGCGTTCGTCAACGAGCCGCGCGACGACATCGTGCGCGAGGCGCTCGCCCCGGACGGGTCGTTCACAGCCACAGACGGACCGTTCAAGCACTACCGCCGGACCGTCACCGTTGACCACGACGCGGTCGCGATCGAGGAGCGCACCGAGTTCACGCTCTCGATCCCGTGGTTCGGGTTCCTGTACGTGCTGCCCACCAAGCGAGCGCTCCGCCATCGCCCCGAGACGACGGGTGGCCCGCAGCCATGGTGGGCGCCGCCGGATCGCCTGTCCCCCCGGCAGGCGGGCGTGCTCGGCACCCTGGCCGTCATCTGCCTGGCCGTCGGCTTCCTCAACACGCTGCTCACCCAGACCATCACCTTCGCGGCCGACGAGTTCGGATCGAGCGACGGCGACCAAGGCCTCGCGTTGGCCTCGGTGCGGCTCGGCATCCTGCTGTCGTTCGGCCTCGTGGCCTTGGCCGATCGCCGGGGGAGGCGGCTGATCATGCTCTTCACGCTCATCGCCGCGCCGATCGCCTGCGCGTTCGGCGCGCTCGCCCCCAACCTCGCCGTCCTCGCCGTCACGCAACTCGTCGGCCGGCCCCTCGCCATCTGCATGGGCATCCTGGTCGGCATCATGGCGGCCGAGGAGATGCCCAGGAGCAGCCGGGCCTACGCCGTGAGCGTGCTCGCCCTGGCCACCGGGTTCGGTGCCGGTCTGTGCGTCATGGCCCTCCCCTTGGCCGGACTCGGAGTGCGGGCCTGGCGACTCATGTACGTGCTGCCGCTCGCCTTCTTGGTGCTGGTACCAGCCGTGCGCCGTCACCTGCCCGAGAGCCGGCGCTTCCTGGCTCCCCACGCCGAGCACCAGACGCTGAGCGGGCACCGGCGCCGCTTCGCGCTCCTTGCGCTCAGCGGCATGCTGCTCAACCTCCTGGTCGCCCCTGCATCAGGGTTCCAGAACCGCTTCCTCAGGCGGGTGCGCGGCTTCTCGGCGGCCCGCATCTCGCTCTTCACGCTCGCCACCAACACCCCGGGGGGCATCGGTGTGCTCGTGGGTGGACGCCTCGCCGACACGCGGGGCCGGCGCCGCGTCTACGCCGTGGCCATCGTCGGCGGCACGTTGGCCACCGTGGCTCAGTTCTCCGTCGCCGGCTGGCCGATGTGGGCGATGTCACTCACCGGCGCCATCGTTGGTGGTGCCGGGGTGCCCGCGTTCGGCGCGTACTCGTCGGAGCTGTTCCCCACCGGCCTGCGCGGCAAGGCCAACGGCGGCATCTCGGTGTTCCAGCTCGCCGGTTCCTCGATCGGTCTCGTCATCGTGGGCTACCTGCTCGACCAGTCGTGGAGCTACGGCTCCGTCATGGCACTGGTCGCCGTCGGGCCGCTCGTGGTCGCCGTCATGGTGCTCACGCTGTACCCCGAGACGGCGCACCGCGAGCTCGAGGACATCAACCCCGAGGACCGGATCACGAACGGTTGACCCACGCGCGCACGGCCTCGGCCACCGCTGCTTCGGCGCCGGCCAGGTCGTGGCCCTTGCCTTCGAGCCAGACGTGGGTGACCAGGCCCGGGATCGTTGCCGTGGCCGCCTCGAGCTCGGCAGGCGTACCGAACGCATCCCTGGTGCCCGAGACGAACAGGCACGGGACGGTGATCGCCGGCAGGTGGGCGGTGCGCAACTGGTCGGGCTTCCCAGGAGGGTGCAGCGGGTAGCAGATCAGGATCAGCCCGGCCGCGGGAAGGCCCTCGGCGACCGCCATCGAGCACATGCGGCCCCCCATCGAGCGCCCGCCAAGCAGCAGCTGATCAGGCCGGGCGTCGAGCCGCGCCGCCAGCGCCGCCGCCCCCGCCCGCACGGCCTCGATGAGGGCCGGGGCACGATCAGGCGCTCGTCGCCCAGCGCGCCGATAGGGGAAGTCCATCCGCTCGACCGGCATCGGGGTCAGCGCCTGCTCGATCGCCACCAGGCTCGGGTGGTCGGCGTTCGTTCCTGCCCCTGGCGTCAGCAGCAGGCCGACGGGACTCATCCGTGCAGGATCCGACGGGCCTCGGACAGGTCGTGGATGCGCCCGCTGGCGTCGCCGACGTCGCCACCGTGATCAGGGTGGACCTCACGCAGGCGGATCCGGAACAGCGCGGTGACCTCCTTGCGGCTGGGCTCCACGGTGCCGGGCGGGAACCCGAGCACGTCGAGCGACCAGGCGACCGGATCGGCGAACGCCGAGGCCGTGAGGATGCGGCTGCCGTCGTAGCCCGTGAGGAACGAGACCAGCTCGGGCCCTGACCCGTTGCCCGTCCACCGCAGCCCTCGGTGGATGACCGTGCAGACCTCGTGGCGGACGTGGGCCCCCAGGCGCTCGGCGGCGTACACGGCACCGAGCAGCTGCTGCATCGGTGACCCGTTGTGGTCGATCTCGAAACCGATGGCCTCACCGACGCCGACCAGCCGGTGGCGGCTGACGGCCAGGCCCTGGCGATCGACCTGGTAGCGGTGCCGGAGCCTGGGCTGCACGATCCGCTGGCCGCGATCGACGTCGTTGACGAGCCGGTGCAGATCGACGTGGAGCTCTGCGTCGACGGCCCCGATGTGGGCGGCGACGACCCCACCGAGCAGCAGACCGCCGAAGCCCGGCGGGGGTTCGACCGGGAGCACGAGATGACCGAGCGCGACCCGACGCGTGGGCGTGATGGGGCGGGAGTGCCACACCTCGAGCTCGGCCAGCAGCATCCCGTCGAGGCTACCGAGCCTCCTGCGGCGCTCCCCCAGCCGAGGACTTGGAGAGCCGGTGGTTCACCGCTCGGCGACGCGCTGATCAGACGAGCGGGCGCAGCAGGACCCGCAACGACTCGGCCCGATCGGTCACGTCGTCGGCCTCATCGGCTACGGCGTCGGCCAGCAGATCGGCGTCACCGACGATGGTGGCCCACTGGCGCGGGTCGACGCCGTACGGAGGCGTGGCGGCGTCGGCGCCATCGAGAGCGCCCGCCAGACTGCTGATGCCGTCCGGGTCGCGGGGATCGTGCTGCAGCCGATCCGCAGCGAGGAACAACCCGGACATCACCTGGAACGCGACGTCGCCGTCGCCGTCATCGGAGCCGGACTCGGGATCGGCGGGAAGCTCGTCGGGGAACTCGACGGCGTCGAGGAGGTCCTCGACGGCCTGCTCGTCTGATCGGCGGACGACGAGCGTCGAGCCCTCCCACTCGAAGGCGAGCCCAGCCGCGGCCAGGCGAGCCGTCAGCTGCTCGCGTTCTTCAGGTGACCACTCGTCGAGCTCGTAGGCCAGCTGGTCACCGTCGAGCACCTGGGCGTCGGCGCCCTCATCGGGCACACCGTCGATCTCGACCCGCTCGACGATCTCGTCGGCGCCGGCTTCGTCGGCGACGGACACGACCAGGTCGCTGCCATCCCACGCGTGGACGATCCCCGCGGCATCGAGCTCACGGGCGAGGGCGAGGCGCTGCACCCCGGTCCACTCGAACAGCTCGTAGACGACTTGATCAGCCTCGGGCACGTCGAGCACGGTGCCGCCCTCGGCAGGATCAGCCCCGGCAACGGCAGCGTCGGGCACGTCAACCAGGGCGACGCCGCAGTTGGTGCACCGCGTCACCCAGCCGAGGTACTGCTCACCACACACAGTGCACGCCCGCGTGCTCATGGCCGCCACCTCAGCACATGACGCCGAAGGAAGTCCTCGGTGCGCTCCAACTCGTCGATCACCGTCTCTGGTCGCATCCAGCCGTGCCCCTCCCCCTCGTACACGTGCAGTTCCACCGTTCGCCCTCGCTTCCGCAACCGTTCCACGATCGACTCGCTCTGAGCAAGGGGCACCACCGCATCGGCGTCGCCCTGCAGCACGAGCAGCGGCGCAGTGATGGCGTCGGCGACGGTCACAGGCGAGCGGTCGCGGTACCGATCGGCTGCCTCGGGCAGATGTCCGACAACGCTGTCGAGGTAGTGCGCTTCGAACCGATGCGTCGTCTCGTCGAGGTCGAGGAGGTCGGCCACCCCGAACAGGTCGACGCCGGCGGCACACAGCTCGGGGTGGTGCGCCAGGACGTTGAGCACGGTGAAGCCCCCCGCGGAGCCACCCATGACCACCATCCGCGTGGGATCGGCCCATCTGTTGGCCGCCGCGGCGCGCAGGCCGGCGGCCACGTCGGCCACGTCGAGCTCGCCCCACCGGCCCCTCATGGCCTGCGTGTAGGCGCGCCCGTGACCGGTCGAACCCCGATGATCAGGAACCAGCACCGCCCAACCGCGACAGAGCCAGAACGCCCACCGGGCGTTGAACACCACCGGGGACTGCGACGTGGGCCCACCGTGGATCATGGCGATCAGGGGCGGCGGACGCCCGTCACCGTTGACGTCGATCGCGACCTCCGACCGCGGCCGGTAGAGGCGGCCATGGACCTCACCTCCATCGTCGCCCGCCCACGTGACGAGCTCGGGCTCGGGAAGGTCGGCGGCCTCGAAGCCGGCTACGGGACCGTGGGCGACCACGGTGCGCTCCCAGGTACGGGCGTCGTACACGACGACCTCCGTGGGCGTGCGCGCTCCGCTGCGGATCGCCGCCAACGAGCCCCCCTCCCACGACAGTCCGCCATGCACGCCCTTGGCCACCTCACGCACCGCGCCGGTGGCCACCTCGATCACGCAAAGGCGACCGAAACCACCTTCATTGCGGTTGACGGCAACCTGCGTGCCATCGGGCGACCAGCAGAACGAGCGCTGGCCCAAGCCCCATGACGGATCGCCGTGCTCGAACGACTCGGCAAGGATCGGGGTGCCCGACCCCGCGATGGTGACGTTGAGCCAGCCCCACTCGTCGGAGAGCAACCCGACGGCGGCGGCCTCGACCGGTGAGGGACGGGGCTGCTGCACCTGCACGCCTGGACCACCGGCGATGATGTCGAGCTCACCTGAACCGTCGGCCGCTCGCATGGCGATGCGGCTCGCGTCCCACGCCATGTCAGGCGCGTCCCACTCGTGCCACACGACGCGGCCGCCGTCGGCGGTCCAGGCGGGGTCGAAGCAGAAGTCCGCGGCCGTCGAGAGCAGCACGGGCCACGACGACCCGCTCAGCGCCTGCACGGCAACGAAGTGCTGGTCGACGACGAAGGCCACGCGTGTGCCGTCCGGCGCGACCGCCGGCGCGCCGATGGGCCCGGTCACTGCCGCAGCGGCCACGACGACCTCGGCACGGCCGCCCGACAACGGGACGCGCCACAGACCCCCGTCCCGCAGCACCACCACGAGGCCGCTGCCGTCGGGCAGCCAGTCGAAGGCACCACCGCCGTAGGCGGGCGCTGCCCGTACCGGGGGATCGGAGGTGAGGATCCGCTCGGGTCCACCTGCCGCTGGGACCACGATGAGCAGGCCCCGTCCCGCCACCGTCGCCACGAACGCGACGAGCTGGCCATCGTGCGACAGGCGCGGCTCGGACAACCCACGCCCCCAAGCACACATCGCCGCCGAGATCGGCGCTCCGGGCACAGCTGCACAGTAGGCCGCCCGTCGAGGCCTCGCGGTACAGGTCCTCGTATCACCGGCGTCGACCGTTGCTCTCACCTTCGACCGGGCGTCACACCGACAAACTCGTTGGCGCCCGCCCAGGCCGGCTGCTACAACACCGGTGACCGACGAACGACGAAAGGAGGCTCCCCGATGATCATGACGACCCACCCGATCGAGATCCGTGGCCGGAGCCTCCGCGCGTTCGCCGCTGACCTCGCCGTCTGATCGCGCTGGTCGTTCCATCTCGTCCGAGATGGGACACGCGTTCCGGCTCCGCTGCACCACGCCTCCCACGTGGCCGGCGCTCACCGCACCACACCAACCAAACAACCACGCCGGCGCGCGAGCGCTGCCGTCCCGAAAGGTTCCACCGTGAACTTCATCGATCCCAACGCCTACAACACCCTGATCGCCGACCGCCGCCGTGAGCTCGAAGACGAGGCTCACGCGACGCGGACCACCCGACCCGACCACCGCCGCCGGCGACTGCGCTCGACGGCGTGAACCCGGTACGTGCCCCCTGCCGAGCATTCGGCAGGGGGCACTA
>JBBRTJ010000002.1:0-80352 GCA_038244535.1 Acidimicrobiales bacterium
CTCTACGTCCAGCTCCCCGGTGGGGCGTTGCAGAAGGCCACCGCCGCCAGCGTGAAGCTCACCCTGCCCAGCAAGGACCTCGGTCCACTGCCCGTGCCGCTCACCATCGCCGGCCCGAACCACTGGGTGTCCAACGGGATGCAGATCCCCCTACGGGGTCGCTGGACGATGGACATCACCGTCAACGTGACCGACTTCCAACAGGTCCTCTTCACCACCGACGTCGACATCAGCTGACGCTGCCCTACCGCCGCCCCCCGCCCCCGATCTGCGCCGTCTGGTTCTCACTTCTGAGAAGGACGAAGCACAGATGCCGAACCGGAAGCCGGCGGCTCAACGGTTCGGGTCAGGCCAGGTCGATGACCACGACGTGATGGGGGATCTGGGTCTCCTCGCTCATGAAGCCGTCGCCGACCACCGTCATGCCAAGGCGCTCGTAGAAGCCGAGCGCGCTGTCGCGGGCGTTGGCCCAGAGCACCTCGACTCCCTCGCCCCGCAGCCGGTCCATCGCGGCCGACAAGATGCGGTCGCCGAGCCCGTGGCCCTGGCGGTCGGCCTTCACCGCCATCCCCCGCAGCTGGGTGGCGCGCTGCCCCGGCCTCAGCTCGGTGCCGCTCACCAGAAAAGTTGCAATTGCAACGATCTCGGTCCCGTCGATGACGCCGAGGTGGAACGTCGTCGGATCGTCGTCAAGGGGGAACACCACCTCGGTGCCGGGCGTGCCCTCCCGCAAAACTCGCCGACGCAACCCGTAGGTGGCTTGGGCGTCGATCTCGACGACGGTCGGGCGCATCGTCACCAGCGCTCCACCTCGCGCTGCGGATCGGTACGTGGCGTCGGCGACCCGGTGGGCGGCCACAGCGACATCGAAGCCGGGGAACGCCGGCTCGCCGCGCATCGCCGCAGTCAGGAAGGCGCCGTCGGGGTTGGTGGGACCCTCGAGCAGGCTGGCGGCCGCCACGGCATCGGCCAGCGCCGGCCCCTCGAGGGTTGCCGTGGTGCCGTCGGCGTCCTGCCAGTGCACGGGACCGAACCAGTCGTCCCCTTCGATCGTCACGAGCCGCCGCTCGCACAGCACCTCGACCCGGCGCAGGCTCGGGCGAGCCAGGTTGTCGTGCCACACGCTGGTCAGCGTCCCGGTGGCGCCGCTGTCGAAGCGAACGCTCACCGCCATGACGTCCTCGATGCCGTCGAGCCCGTGGAACGAGCTGCTGCGGGCGCTCAGATCGGCGATGGGGCCGACGAGGGCGTGCAGCATGTCGATGTCGTGGATCGAGTGCTCGAGCAGGGTTCCCGCTCCAGCCCTGTTCACGTCGGCCCGCCAGCTCGACGAGTAGTGGCCCTGGATCGGGATGAACTGGTCGTCACGGAACACGACGGTCATCACCCGGCCGGCGGCCGGCTCGGTGACGAGGTGGCGGGCCCAGAGGTAGGCGGGCGAGTGGCGCAGCACGAGCCCGACCTGGTGGGTGACGCCCGCGCCGGCGACCGTTGCCGCCATCTCCTCGGCCGCCGCCAGGCTGGTGGCCAGCGGCTTCTCGCAGAACACGTGGAGCCCCCGTGCCGCCGCTGCGGCGACGAGGCGGGGGTGCTCCGAGGTCCAGGTGCAGATGTAGACCGCATCGCAGCCGTCGAGCACCTCGTCCTCGGTGGCGCACAGGTGGTGACCGCTCGCGGCGGCGAAGGCGGCGGCTCGATCGGCGTCGATGTCGTGCACGCCGGCCCGCTCGACCTCGACGCCGCTGCGTCGGATCGACTTGGAGTGGTAGGTGGCGATCAACCCGGCGCCGAGGAACCCGATGCGCATCGGGCGGTGACCGTAGATGACCGAGGCCGTTACGCCCCGCCCGTCAGCCGAGGCGGATCGTCCGGTCTGCGACGGCATCGGCTTCGGCCGGGTCGTGGGTGACGAACAGCGCGGTCGTGCCGAGCGTTCGCAGCAGGGTCGCCAGGTCGGCCGCCAACCGGCGCCGCAGGTCGAGGTCGAGCGAGGCGAGCGGCTCGTCCAGCAGCAGCACCCGGGGACGAGGGGCCAGTGCCCGGGCCAGCGCCACCCGCTGGGCCTCGCCTCCCGACAGGGTCGCCACCGCTCGCCGCTCGTAGCCGGGTAAGCCGACGAGCGTCAGCAACCGCGAGACCTCGGCCGCCCGCTCGGCCTTCGGGCTCCGCTGCATGCGCAGGCCGAAGGCGACGTTGGCGCCGACGTCGCGGTGGGGGAACAGCACGCCGTCCTGGAACACCAGGCCGACCCCGCGCCGGTGCAGCGGCACCGACTCGAGATCGGCCCCGTCCCAGCGGACCGCGCCGGCATCGGGTACGAGCAGCCCGGCCACGACCCGCAGCAGCGTGCTCTTGCCGCAGCCGCTCGGCCCGAGCACGCCGACCACCTCGCCATCGGCCACCGTCATCGACAGGCCGTCGAGCACCGTGCGGGGACCGAAGCGAACGACGAGGCCCTCGATCGACAGCGTCATCGGAGCGGGTCTCGCGCTCGGCCGGCGCCCCCGGCCAGCTCGACCACGAGGAGCACGGCCACCGTCACCACGAGGAGCATGACAGCCATGGCCATGGCCATGCCCACGTTCAGCGCGCCAGGCCGCGACAGCAGGCGCACGATGGCCACCGGCATCGTCTCGTGCCCCGAGCGGCTGAGGAAGGCGGTGGCGCCGAACTCGCCGATCGACACCGCGAACGCAAACCCGGCGCCGACCGCGATGGCCCGCCTGGCCAGCGGCAGGTCGACGGCGGCCCAGGTGCGCGCCGGCGACGCCCCGAGCGTCATCGCCGCCTCCCGCAGGCGAGGGTCGATCGAGCGCAGCACCGGGAGCACGGTGCGCACGACCAGCGGGATCGCCACGATGGCGTGGGCGACGGGCACGAGCACCCACGAGCCCCGCAGGTCGAGCGGGGCACGGTCCATCGTGATGAGCAGACCGAAGCCGACGGTGACCGCGGACGTGCCGAGGGGCAGCATCAGCCCGAGGTCGAGCAGCGGTGCGCCCCTGCGCCCGTAGGCCACCGCGCACGAGGCCAGCACGCCGACGACGGTGGCCAGCACCACGGCGATGGCTGCGGTGCGCAGCGACACACCGATGGACGCCAGCGGGTCGACCGGCCGGCTGGTGCCCGCGCCCGAGCTGCCGAGGGCCCGCCAGGCGGCGAGACCGTGCGAGCCGTCGGGCAACCGCAGCGAACGTTCGACCAGGGCGGCGAGGGGCACGCCGATCAGCACGATCAGCTCGACCAGGACGGCCACCAGTGCCACCCGCCGCCTTCCCGTCGGGCGCGTGCGGGCACCCTCGGCGGCGACGAGGCGGACACCACGACCACCGCCGTCGCCCGCCCCGCCCGTCACGCGCTGGCTGCGCCCCCACCACCCCGCCAGCGCGACCACGACGACGAGCTGCACGAGCGCGAGTGCGCTCGCAGTGCGCAGGTCGAGGAGCTGCGCAGTGCGGCGATAGATCTCGACCTCGAGCGTCACATGCGTTGGCCCGCCGAGCAGCAGGACCACACCGAACGAGGTGAACGTGAAGAGGAACACCACCGATGCGGCGGCGCCGATGGCGGGTCGCAGCAGGGGACCGACCACCTCGGCCGCCACCCGCCATCGTGGGGCGCCGAGCGTGCTCGCCACCTCGCCGTAGCGAGGATCGAGGCGCTCCCACAGCGGCACGACCGTGCGCACCACCACCGCCACGTTGAAGAACACGTGGGCCAGCAGGATCGCCGCCACACTGGCGTGCCACCGCTCGGGCAGCAGCGCGAGGAAGGCGAGGCCGACGACGACGGTCGGCAGCACGAAGGGCACCCCGGCGATGGCCGTGACCGTGCGGCGGCCCCGGAACCGGCAGCGGGCCAGCGCCCACGCCACCGGCAGCCCCGCCCCGAGCGTGAGCGCGGTGGACAGCAGCGCCTGCCAGGTGGTGAACCACACGATGTGGCGCAGCTCGGCGTCGGCCAGCACGTCACGCACGCCACCGGCGGACAAGCCCCGGGCGATGATCGCCGCCACCGGCCAGACGAAGAAGACGGCGACGAACCCGACCGGCACGAGCCCCAGCGCCCACGGGACCCAGCGCGCCACCCACGGCCGCTCACCGCCGTCGCGAGTGGTCGCGGGGCGACCGGGAGCGGCGGCGACGGTCAGCGCAGCACCGTGGTCGTCCACTGGTTCACCCAGGTGTCCCGGTTGGCCGCGATGTCCTTGGGCGGCACCGACAGCGGCGCCGCGGGCACCACGGCAAAGCGCTGGAACACGTCGGGCAGGACGGCATCGGAGCGCACCGGGTACACGAACATGTTGAGGGGCATGTCCTCTTGGAAGCGCTTGGTCACGAGGTAGTCGACCAGGGCGCGGGCATTGGCGGTCCGACCCGTGCCCGCCAGGACCCCGGCGAACTCGACCTGGCGGAAGCACGAGTCGGCCATCACCGCCGTCGGCGCGGCGGTCGGCAGTGGATCCTGGCCCAGCACCTCGGCGGGCGGGCTCGACCCGTAGCTGACCACCAGCGGTCGCGAGCCCTTGCCCGACGAGCCGGAGAAGTCGACGGTGTAAGCGGCGGTCCAACCATCGACCACCTTCACGCCGTTGGCCCGCAGGTCCTTCCACCAGGCCTGCCAGCCGTCGGCGCCGAACGTGGCCACCGAGGCGAGCAGGAAGACGAGACCCGGCGATGCGGTGGCCGGGTTCTCGACCACGAGCTGATCCTTGTAGGCGGGCTTGGTGAGATCGGCCATCGATGCCGGTGGTGTGATGCCCTTGGCCCGGTACCACCCGGTGTCGATGTTGACGCACACGTCGCCGTAGTCGACCGGCGTCACCTCGTGACCGGGCACCAACGCGGTGAACTGCGAGCCGAGCTGTCCGAGCTCCTTGGACTGGTACGGGGCGAACGCCTTGCTGTCCACGGCTCGTGACAGCAGTGTGTTGTCGACGCCCCACAGCACGTCGCCTTCGGGCTTGCCTTTGGTGAGGATCGCCTTGTTGAGGACCTCGCCGGCATCTCCGCCGGTCACCACGTTGACGGCTACGCCGGTCTGCTTGGTGAAGTCGTCGAACACGTCCTTGCTCGTCACGAACGAGTCGTAGGCCACCAACGTCACCGTCTTGTCCTTGGCCGAGTTATCGGTGGAACCGCCCGACGAGGAGCACGCGGTGGCGACGAGGCCGATCGACAGGGCGACCACTGCCAAGGGCAGCGAGGTTCGAAGGTTGAGGCGATGGTTGCAGATGCAACGATGTGTCATGGTGATGCTCCAGGTGGGGGTAGGGCGAAGGCGTCGGGCTGGATCACCAGGAGTGCGCCGTGGGCGAGCGCGACGGTGGCCTCGAGATCGAGCAGCTCGTTGCTGACCCCGCGCGCCGAGGTGGGTGACAGCGTCTCGCCGTGAAGCGGGTAGCGCAGCCCGGTGGTGACCACTGATTCGGCCGGCCCGCCGACAGGCAGGAGCGAGACGTACTCGCCACGACGCCCCGCGAGTGAGACCTGCGCGGGGCCTCGCACGGCGACGACCCGAGCCGTCCCGATCCACGCCTCGGTGACCGCCACCGCGATCGGCACGGTGATGCCGGCTTGCGCGGAGCGGGAGGGCTCGACGAGCACGGCCATCCCGGCGAGCAGGTGGTCGAGGCGTCCACCGCCACCGCTGACGACGATGGTGCGCTCCGGTGACCAGTCCTGGGCCCGTTCCAGCGCCAGCTCGAGGTCGGTCTGGTCCTTCTCGGCCGGGTAGCGCTCGATGGCGACGCCGGCCGCCTCGGCGGCATCGAGTCCCTGGCGCGACACCGAGTCGAGGTCGCCGACGACGAGGTGGACGCGCAGCCCGAGGGCCAGGGCGTGGTCGAGTCCCGAGTCGGCCGCGATCACGATGCGATCAGCGGGGAGGCGGCGCGCCACATCGGCGTCGATCGAGAGCCCTCCCGTGATGATGACGACAACCGTCATCGCATCCCTCCGCTGGCATTACCCAGATCAGGTTCGAGGGTCGGTGGCGGTCGGCCACCCTCTCAGCCCGGCGTACCTCCGAGCTCCCCGTGTTGTGGGCGAACCGTAGCGCGGTCTGCCCTCGCGATCACCCCCCGATCACTCCTGGGTCTCGCTGCGGTGCCGGACGCCATACACGCGGCGCTTGAACCACCAGCGGCCGTCACGCTTGACGTAGTCGTCGTGGTACTCGCCGACGATCGAGGACACCACGCCCGTGGGCATGCGCAGCACCTCCTGCTGGTACCAGGTGCCGGTGGCGGCGTCGCCGTCGACCACGATCGGACCGGCGAAGGCGAAGAAGCCACGCACCTCGAGCGGTGCCATCGCCTGCTTCCACATGCCCACGATCTGATCCCGGCCGGCGACCTCGCCCATGCCGGGCAGCGACCAGATGCCGTCCTCGGCCCAGTTGGCGGCCCACGCCTCAGCGTCGAAGCGCATGACGGCGTCGTTGTAGGAGTCGATCAGCTCGCGGATGGCGAGGCGATCTTCGAGGGGACCGGACGAGAGCAAGGCGTGCTCCTCAGGGGTTGGGCGCGGCGGACCGCGCGATGTCGGGTTCGAGGTACATCAACGTCACACCGGGCACGACGGCGCGCACCCGGGCCTCGACGTCATCGATGGCGACGGCGAGCTGGGCCATCGTGAGGTCGTGGTCGAAGTCGAGCTTGGCGGCCACGAGGATCTCGTCAGGGCCGAGGTGCTCGGTGCGCAGGTGGATCAGGCGCAGCACCGTCGGCGCTTCGGTGAGGGCGGCCACGATCCTGTCCTGCTCGATCGGATCGGCGGCCTCGCCGATGAGCAGGCCCTTCATCTCGACGGCCAGCACGATGGCGATCACGCACAGCAGCACGCCGATCGACAACGAGCCGAGCGCGTCGAAGCGGGCGTTGCCGGTCACCTTGGCCAGGGTCACGCCGATCAGCGCCAGGGCTAGGCCCACGAGTGCACCCGAGTCCTCGAGTAGCACGACGGGGAGCTCGGGCGACTTGGAGCGACGGATGAACTGGCGCAACGGCATGCGTCCGGCGACGTGGCGGGTCTCGCGGAGCGCGGTGCGAAACGACAGGCTCTCCAAGACGATGGCGAACCCGAGGATCCCGACGGCCCACCACAGCGAATCGATGTCGTGGGGGTGGATCAGCTTGTCGATCCCCTCGTACAGCGCGAACGCTCCACCGAGGAGGAACAGGACCATCGCGACGACGAACGACCAGAAGTACCGCTCGCGCCCGTAGCCGAAGGGGTGCTCGGTGCTGGCCGGGCGGGCGGCGCGCCGCCCGCCGAGGAAGAGCAGGCCTTGGTTGCCGGTGTCGGCCACCGAGTGGACCGCCTCGGCCAGGAGGCTGGCTGAGCCCGTGAAGGCGAACCCGACGAACTTGGCGATGGCGATGCCGAGGTTGGCCAGGAACGCCGCCACGATCGCCTTGCGGCTGCCCTCGTTCACGGGCGGTAGGTTCCCACACGGGGCGCGGCCGCACGAAGGCTGCCCAGACGACCGGGGGTCGGCACGATGCAGCTCGAAGGGCGCGTGGCCTTGGTGACCGGTGGGGGGCGCGGCATCGGTCGTGGCATCTCAGAGCTCCTCGCCGCCGAGGGGGCGACCGTCGCCGTCAACTACCGGCGCGACGCCGAGTCAGCCGACGCGACGGTGGCCGCCATCCGAGCCGCCGGTGGCGAGGCCCGGGCCTACCAGGCCTCGGTCGACGACCCCGACCAGGACCAGGCGATGGTCGAGCGGGTGCTGGCCGACTACGGCTTCGTCGACCTGCTCGTGAACAACGGCGGGCAGGCCAGCCGCGGCAACGCCGTCGCCGACACCGATCCCGGCGAGGTCCTGCGCCTGGTGGCGACGCACGCCATCGGCCCTCATCACCTGTGCCGCTTGGTCCTGCCGTCGATGCGCACGCGCCCTCGCGGCGACATCGTGATGGTGTCGTCGGTGGCCACCCGCCACTTCGCCGGAAACGGGGCGCCCTACAACATGGGAAAGGCCGCGCTCGAAGCACTGGCGCTGACGTTGGCCAAAGAGGAGCGTGACCGCGGCATCCACGTCAACATCGTGGCGCCGGGCCTGGTCGAGAGCGACATGGGCTTCCGCCTGGCCCGGGCCATGAGCGGTGGCGCGGTGACCGACCTGCGTCAGCTCGACGCCACGTCGCCGTTCGGGCACGTGTGCCAGCCCGTGGACGTGGCTCGGGTCGTGGTGTTCCTGTGCTCCCCGCTCAGCGGGTACGTCACCGGTCAGCGCATCGAGTGCGATGGCGGCGGCAATCCGATGAGCTACTGATCAGGGCAGCCGGCTCAGGAGGTCGTGGTCCATCAGCGTGTCTGATGATCGCTGCACGAGCGCCGTCATGAACGCACGGCCCCGGTCGTTGGACGGGTCGAGCGTCCCGCCGATGACCACTGCGTACTCCCAGAGGTAGAGGCAGCTGTTCAGGTAGTCGTCCCAGACCTGCTCGGACGAGTAGTCCCTCACCCCGCCTGCGGCGAGGAGCTGTGCGTAGCGCTCGACGAGCGCCCGCTCGTGGATGCGGCGCTGGGGCGTGGGCATGTTCTGGCTGAGCAGGTAGGCGAGGTCCTGGGTGCCGTTGGAGATCAAGATCCCCTGCCAGTCGATGACCATCACCGGCTCGTGCCCGTCGACGGTGGCGAACATCAAGTTGTCGAGGCGGTAGTCGCCGTGCACCAAGGTGAGATGGCCGGCTGCCATGCGGTCGTGCAGCGTCGGGATGGCGGCCTCGAAGCGGTCCTTGTTGGCGATGATCTCGGGCGCCACGACGCTCCCGAACGTCGCCAGCAGCGGTTCCCAACCGGCGGCGAAGCCCGCCTGGAACCCGCCGGTGTTCACCTCGCCGTTGACCCTGAAGACCCAGTCGAGCTCGCGGCGATCCTCGGCGCCCCACCACGGAACCTGGATGGAAGCGAGCGCGTCAATGGCGACCTCGGCCTCGGCCAGGGTGCAGCCAATGACCTGGTCGCCGTCGCGATGCTGGTCGATGTCGGCCAGCAGCAGCACGAAGTCACCGGTGTCGGTGTCGATCTCGGCGGCGTACGCAGCGGGAACGCAGCTGCCGATCGGCGCCGCGAGGCCTCGAAAGAAGCCCACCTCTCGCTCGTAGACCTTGAAGCCCTTGGCCACGGCCCGGTTGGCCACGACGGGCGTGGCGCACTTGACGATGACCGACCGAACGGGGCCGGGAGCACCGTCATAGGCCAGGGTCAGCCGCCCGATCACCCCGAGCATGCCGGCTCCCTCACCGACGATGGTGCTCGTGAAGCTCGCGATGGTCTCGTCGGCACCGATGGCACCGTGGGCGCGGAGCTGGTCGGTCAGCCACTCGGGCGTGACCTGGTCGGGGTGGGCCGGGAAGGCCGGACCGCTGGCCGGTTGATGCATGGTGATCCCCCTGGTGCCTGGTGCCGGCAGGTCGCGTGCCAGCGTCCGCACGCTACCGATCCGAACCGATGCCAACTGGCAAGCCGTTTCGGTGACCGATCGTGCGCAGTTCGCGCTGTGGTCTCGGGGGCGACCATCATCGAGGCAATGAGCAGCCGTAGGCGGGTCGTTGTCACCGGGGTGCTGGCTGCGGTTGGTGCGGCAGGGGGTGCGGTCGTGTGGCGCCGCCGCCGGCGTGACGGACCTGTGCCCGGGCTCCGCACCGGGCGGGTGACCCGCACGGCCGCGCTCGCCCGAAGCGGAGCCCGGGTCGGGGCGATGGTGGCCTCGACCGGTGCCCGCCAGGTGTTCGCCTCGGCCGAGCGCCGCACCGAGCTCAAGGTCGAGCTGCAGATGCGCTCGGCGGCCGAGGTGACCGCGACCCTGGGCAACCTCAAGGGCGCGCTCATGAAGCTCGGCCAGATGGCGAGCTACCTCGACGAGGGCCTGCCCGCTCCGATGCGCGAAGCCCTCGCCCAGCTGCAGACCGACTCACCGCCCATGGCGCCCGAGCTGGCCGCGCAGGTGATCGAGGCCGAGCTCGGCGGCCACCCGCTCGAGGTCTTCGCCGAGTGGGATCCGGTGCCCATCGCCTCGGCGTCGATCGGCCAGGTGCACCGTGCCATCACGCACGACGGCGAGGCCGTGGCGGTGAAGGTGCAGTACCCCGGGGTAGCCGAAGCCATCACCTCCGACCTCGGCACGGCGGGGCTCCTGTTCGGCTCGTTCCGCTACGCCTTCCCGGGCTTCGACCCCGAGCCGCTCGTGGCCGAGCTGAAGCTGCGCCTCGTCGAGGAGCTCGACTACGCCAACGAGGCCGCCAACCAGCAGGAGTTCGTCGACTCGTACCGCGACCACCCCTTCATCTCGGTGCCGGGGGTGCGCCTCGACCTGTCGTCGCGCAAGGTCCTCACCACCGAGCTCGTCACCGGGGCCCGCTTCGACGAGGTGCTCGGATGGCCCGACGCCGAGCGCGACCTCGCCGCCGAGTGCCTCTTCCGCTACGTGTTCCGGGGTCTCTACGGGTTCCAGGCCTTCAACGCCGATCCCCATCCCGGCAACTACCTGTTCCACGCCGGGGGCAAGGTGACGTTCCTCGACTACGGGCTCGTGCGCCGCTTCACCGACCACGAGATCGAGCTCTTCGTCGGGATGGTGCGCGCCATCGTGTTCGAGCGTGATCCGGCGCGGTGCCGGGCCGCCATCGAGCGCACCGGGCTCCTGCGCCCGGGTGCCCCGCTCTCGGACAAGGACGTCGCCGACTACTTCGGGCACTTCTACGAGCTCGTGCGCGAGGACCGTCCCTTCACGTTCACGCCGCAGTACGCGAGCGACAACGTGCGCCACACCTTCGACCCCTCGTCGCCGATCGCGCCCTACGCCACGGTGCCGGCCAGCTTCGTGTTCATCCAGCGGATCAACCTCGGCCTCTACGCCATCCTCGGCAGCCTGCGGGCCACGGCGAACTGGCGCCGCATCGCCGAGGAGCTGTGGCCGTTCGTCCTCGGTCCGCCCAGCACCCCGATGGGCCATGCCGAAGCCGAGTGGCTCGCGACCCGCCGCTGACGACCTTCGGGTGCCTCAGCCGGTGAGCGCGGTGACCCACGCGGCGACGGCGTCGACCGTGCCGAAGCGCTCGCAGCGATCCGTGTCGACGGGCAGCCGGCCCCAGAGCACGAGCAGCAGGTCGCCTGCCGGGCCTCGCAACGCGGCGTCGCCCTTGGTGTGGCCTCGCTCGAGCCGCAGCGCTCCATCGTCCACCGTCACGGTCCACTCGCCGTCGAGGTCGGTGCAGTGGACGTGAAAGCTGCCCAGCGCAGGAGTCTCGGCTTTCGACGAGAAGCGAAACGCCCCCATGGTGCCCAGCATCTCGTCGATGCCGTCGGCGGCCAGCTCGGCATCGATCGGTGCCCCCGCCCCGAGGGCGTTCTGGGCGTCCCAGCGGTGCACCGCGGCTTCGTGGGCCTGCCGGCGCGACCAGAAGCCGACCGTCTGGTCGAGCCCGGTGAAGTTCCAGCACGGGTCGTCGACCGGGCGGGACGCCAAGGCGGCCAGCAACGGCTCGACGCCACCGGCGAAGTAGGCCGCGGCCGCGCCGGCGTCGCTCGGCGGCTTCTCGATGGTGGCCATGTCGGGTGAGGTGCCGGTGCGCACGGTCTCGGTGCACCACCGCTGCACCCGTCCGATGTGCCCGGCAAGGCGAGCAAGGTCCCATCCCGGGCACGACGGCACGGGCGTGCCGAGCGGACCGATGGCCAGCACGGCCTCGAGGGCGCCGGAGTCGGCGCGGAGGTGCGCCAAGTAGTCGATCGTCACGAGGCCGACGGTATCGTCTCGCCGGTGAGCACGACCGAGTCCCCCTGCAGCCCTCTGGCCCCCGCCGAGCCCGCGCTCGACGACGACATGGTCATCACCGTGACCGAGGCAGCCCGCGTCAAGCTCGTCGAGCTGCGCGACGAGGAGCCCGAGGGCGACGCCCTCGGCGTGCGCATCGAAGTGCTGAGTGATCAGGGCACCGACTTCGTCTACGACCTGTCGTTCGCGGTCATCACGGCCAGCCCCCTGTCCGATGTGGTGCGCAACCACCGGGGCCTGCGGGCGATCATCCCGGGCAAGGACGTGGTGCACCTCGAAGGGGCCACGCTCGACTACGAGCTCGACGGGCTCGTGCTGCGCAACCCCAACAAGCCCAGGCCGTTCCAGCTCGGCAACCTGACCATCACGGGCCCCATGGCCGACGACGTTCGCAGCGTGATCGATGCCGAGATCAACCCGGCCCTCGACGCGCACGGCGGTTTCGTCACGTTCACCGGGCACGACGACGAAGGCCGCGTCTACCTCACCATGGGCGGGGGCTGCCACGGCTGCTCGATGAGCCGCATGACCATGCTCCAGGGCGTGCAGAGCACGATCCTCGAGCGAGTGCAGGGCACCACCAAGGTCCTCGACGTGACCGATCACGCCTCCGGGGCCAACCCCTACTACGCCGGCTGACACCGCCCGCCGAAGGCGTCAGATGGCCGTTGGACCACCACCCGCCCTACGCTGAGCCGCTCGTTCCCGGTCGTCCGGCCCGACTCGAAACCAGGGGTGTCCATGAGGGGGATCGTCTCGTACGGCGCCTACGTTCCGTACTGGCGGCTGCAGCGTGCGGTCATCACGGCGACGCTCGGCAGCGGTGGCGGCAAGGGCAGCCGTTCGGTGGCCAGCTTCGACGAGGACACCACCTCGATGGGAGCCGAGGCCGCCCGCGTGGCGTTGCGGGCCCTGCCCGAGGGCGCCACGGTCGACAACGTCTGGTTCGCCACCACGGCCCCCGCCTACCTCGACAAGACCAACGCCAACGCCATCCATGCCGCCCTCGCGCTGCCGTCGTCGGCCGGCGCCTACGACCTCGCTGGAGCGGTCCGCTCCAACGTGGCGGCCTGCTCGGCGGCGATGGGCGGCAACGGCCTGGCCGTGCTCAGCGACGTGCGCACCGGGCTGCCCGGGGGCGCCGACGAGAGCAACGGCGGCGACGGCGCCGCTGCCTTTGCCTTCGGCGAGGGTGACCACGTGATCGCCGAGACCATCGGCGGCGGCACCGCCACCGGCGAGTTCACCGACCGCTGGCGCACGCCCGGCGACCAGGCCAGCAAGCAGTGGGAGGAGCGCTTCGGCGAGCACGCTTACGTGCCCCTGGCCGAAGAGGCCATCGCGGCCGGGCTGAAGTCGGTGGGCCTGACCCCGGCCGACATCGACCACGTGATCGTGACCGGCCTGCACGCTCGCGCCGTGGCATCGGCTCGAAAGGGCTTCGGTGCCCGCCCCGATGCGATCGTCGATGACCTGACCGCAGTCATCGGCAACACCGGCACCGCCCACGCCATGCTCCTGTTGGCCGATGTGCTCGATCGCGCCACGCCGGGCCAGACCATCGCCGTCGTGCAGCTGGCCGACGGCTGCGACGTGTGGCTGCTGCGCACCACGCCTGCGCTGGCGAACTACCAGGGCGGTGCCTCGGTTCGCGACCAGATCGCCACCACGCGAGACGACCTCACGTATGCGCAGTTCCTCACCTGGCGGGGCGTGCTCGTCAAGGAACCCCCGCGCCGACCCGAGCCCGAGCGGGCCGCGGCGCCCCCCTCGCTGCGCACCGCGGCGTGGAAGTACGGGTTCTTCGGCAGCCGCGACGAGGGCGGCTTCGTCCACCTCCCGCCGGCCAGGGTCAGCATGGGCAGCGGCGCCATCGACCAGATGACGCTCGTGCGCATGGCCGACGTGCGCGCCACCGTCGCCACGTACACGGTCGACCGGCTGGCGTTCTCGCTGAGCCCGCCCGTCGTGGCCGTCGTGCTCGACTTCGATGGCGGCGGCCGGTTCCAGTGCGAGCTGACCGACGTCGACCCGGCCTCGGTGGCCATCGGCCAGCGCGTCGAGATGACGTTCCGCCGCCTGTTCACCCAGGACGGCATCCACAACTACTTCTGGAAAGCACGACCGATCCGCTTCGACTCGGGAGGCAACTGACATGGCCAGCAAAGGGATTCTCGACCAGGTCGCCATCATCGGCATGGGCTGCACGAACTTCGGCGAGCACTGGGACAAGAGCACCGATGACCTGCTCATCGACTCGTCGTCGGCCGCGCTGGCCTCGGCCGGGATCAAGCTCGCCGACGTCGACGCGTTCTGGCTCGGCACCATGGGCTCCGGGCTGTCGGGCCTCACCCTCAGCCGCCCGCTCAAGATCGACTACAAGCCGGTCACCCACGTCGAGAACTTCTGTGCCACGGGCAGCGAGGCGTTCCGCAACGCCTGCTACGCGGTGGCTTCGGGCGCCTACGACGTCGTGATGGCCATCGGGGTCGAGAAGCTGAAGGACTCGGGCTACTCCGGGCTCGTGGTCAGCGCCCCCGCCAACGACGGAACGGGGGCCACGGTCACTGCTCCGGCGTCGTTCTCGTTCCTCGCCCCCGCGTATGCCAAGAAGTACGGCGTCGACGAGACCGAGATGAAAGAGGTGCTCACCCGCATCGCGTGGAAGAACCACAAGAACGGGGCCCTCAACCCGCGCGCCCAGTTCCGCAAGGAGGTGGCCAAGGAGACGATCTCGTGCTCGCCCCTCATCGCCGGCCAGCTCGGCATCTTTGACTGCTCGGGCGTGAGCGACGGCTCGGCGGCGGCGATCATCGTGCGGACAGAAGATGCCCACAAGTACTGCGCCAACCCGCTGTACGTGAAGGCGCTGTCGTTCGTGGCCGGACCGGCCGCCGGTCCCATGGACCCGTCGTATGACTACACGACCTTCCTCGAGGTGGTCCGTAGCGCCCAGGATGCCTACGCCCAGGCCGGCATCACCGATCCCCGCGCCGAACTGGCCATGGCCGAGGTGCACGACTGCTTCACGCCGACCGAGCTGGTGCTCATGGAGGACCTCGGGTTCGCTGAGCGGGGCATGGGTTGGAAAGAGGTGCTGGCCGGCACGTTCGACCTGGACGGCGAGTTGGCCGTCAACCCCGATGGCGGCCTCAAGAGCTTCGGCCACCCGATCGGCGCCAGCGGGCTGCGCATGCTGTTCGAGTGCTGGCTGCAGCTGCGGGGCGAGGCCGGCGAGCGCCAGATCCACAACGGCAAGACCAAGGCGCTGACCCACAACCTCGGCGGCGCGCCCGGCGCCTGCGTGAGCTTCGTCGCCGTCGTCGGCTCCGAGCTCGGCTGAGACCGCGGCTAGCCCGCCGGCCGTGTCCGTGCCGTCCGGCCCACCAGTGACGGCTTCTGCGCCGCCTGGTTCTCATTTTTGAGGACCAGGCGCCGCAGATCTGTGCCTCCGGCTCGGTGCCAGGCGCGCTGTGGCATGCTCCGGCCATGACCGACACCGCCGCGGACGCTCCGGGGCCAGAGCCGACCGAGCAGGGCGCGATCTATCGGGCGGTGCGCCTGCGCATCGACGCCCTCGTGCGTGCCGCGGGGCCGGCTGGATGGGCCACCCCCGTGCCGGCGACCCCGGGCTGGACCGTGCACGCGCTCGTGTCTCACCTGGCCGGCGTCGCCGACGATTCCCTCAACGGCAACATGGCCGGCGCCCCCGGGCCGGACTGGACCGCGGCGCAGGTGGCCAAGCGCACCGGGACCTCCACCATCGCTGTGCTCGACGCGTGGGCGTCCGCCGCCCCCGCCTTCGAGGCGCTGCCGTTGTCGTTTCCGCCGATGGCCGACATCGTTTCGCACGAGCAAGATCTGCGGGGCGCCCTGACCCAAGCCGGGGAGCGGGATTCGGCCGAGATCGCGCATCTGCTGCCGACCTTGCTCGTGGCCGCTGCGCAGAGGTTGGCGACGCGCCACGAGTGCGCCGTCGACGTGCGGGCCGGTTCGGCTTCGACCTCGGCGGGCGAGGGCGAAGGACTGCTCACCTTGACCATCACACCCTTCGAGCTGCTGCGGGCGCTGTTCGGGCGGCGCTCGGCCGCCCAGTTGCACGCGCTCGACTGGGGCGGCAGCGTCGTGCCCGAGGTCGAGTCGCTGTGCGTGTTCGGACCCCGGGACACCGACCTCATCGAGTAGCCCCGCCGATCTGCCCGACGCCCCGTGGGCGCGGGTGCGCTGCGTTGGGATGGCTGGGGTCAGCGGGAGGGGCGCAGGGCAGCCAGGACGGCATCGTGGAGGAGGCCGTTGGTGCTGACAGCCGAGCCACCGTCGGGGGTGGCGACACCGGCGAGGTCGGTGAAGCGGCCGCCGGCCTGCTCGACGATCACCTGGAGCGCGGCCAGGTCCCAGACGCTCACCGAAGGCTCGGCGGCAAGATCGTAGCAGCCCTCGGCCACCAGGCAGTGCATCCAGAAGTCGCCGAGCCCTCGGCCCCGGGCGACTGAGCGGCTCAGCGCCACGAACTCGTCGCCGAGCTCGTGGTCGAACCAGGTGCCCACGCCGGCGTGGGCCAAGTGGGCCTCGGCCAGTGAGGCGACCGCCGAGACGTGGATGGGCTGGCCGTCGGCAAAGGCCCCGAGGCCGGCCGCGGCCCACCAGCGCCGACCGAGCGCGGGGGCCGAGGCGACCCCGACCACCACCTCGCCGGCGTGGCGCAGGGCGATGAGCGTGGCCCAGATGGGCACGCCCCGCACGTAGTTCGAGGTGCCATCGATCGGGTCGACGATCCACACGTCGTCGCCTTCGCCCGAGAGGCCGTCCTCTTCGCCCAGCACGGCATCGTCGGGCCGGACCTGACCGAGGTAGGCGCGGATGACGGACTCGGCGCCGCGGTCGGCCTGCGTGACCACGGTGCGGTCGGCCTTGTGGTCGACGCGGAGCTGGGCCGAGCGGAACAGCGGCAGGGTCACCGCGTCGGCGAGATCGGCCAGCTCGAGGGCGAGGGCCAGCTCGTCAGCCCACATGGAGGCGCACGGCGGCGGCGATGCCCTCGGCATCGAGGCCGAGGCCGGCCAGGATGAGGTCGGCGTTGCCGTGGGGGAGGAACGCGGTGGGCAGGCCGAGGGTGACGACCCGGGCGATGGCGCCCCCGCAGGCCGTCGTCACCGCGTCGGCGATCAGCGAGCCCACCCCACCCTCGCGGATGCCGTCCTCGGCGGTCACGACGAGGCGGTGCCGAGCGGCGTCGGTGATCATCGCCGGATCGAGCGGCCGCACGCAGCGGGGGTCCCACACGGTGCACTCGATGCCCTCGGCGGTCAGCACGGAAGCCGCCTTCTCGGCCGCGGCCAGCATCTTGCCGACCCCGATGAGGCACACCGCACCGTCGCCCTCGCGGGCCCGGCGGGCCGACAGGCCGACGCCCACCTCGTGGTCGAGCACCTGACGGGCCTGCCCTCGCGGGTAGCGGATGGCGACCGGTCCGTCGCACAGCTCGAGGGCGTCGTGGAGCATGGCCTGCAGCTCTTGTGCGCTGCTCGGGGCGAGGACGGTCATGCCCGGCACCTTGGTCAGCAGGGCCATGTCGTAGATGCCGTGGTGGGAGGGCCCATCGGGTCCGGTGACGCCGGCGCGATCGAGGCAGAACACGACCGGCAACCCGTGCATCGCCACGTCGTAGACGACCTGGTCCCAGGCCCGGTTGAGGAACGTCGAGTAGATCGCCACGACGGGTCTGAGGCCACCGATGGCCATGCCGGCGGCGGACGTCACGGCGTGCTGCTCGGCGATGCCCACGTCGAAGCACCGGTCAGGGAAGCGCTCCTCGAACGGCAGGAGACCCGTGGGGCCGGTCATGGCCGCTGTGATGGCGACCAGGTTGGGCCGGTGCTCGGCCTCTTTGATGATCGCCTCGGCGAAGGCCTGCGTGTAGCCGGTCAGCACCGTCTTGGGGGGCCCGACGATGGGGTCGAACACCGGGGCGTCGTGCAGGTGCTTCTCGTCGTCGTCCTCGGCTGGCCCGTAGCCACGGCCCTTTTGGGTGAGGACGTGCACGACGATGGGCAGGTCGAACTCGGCGGCGTTGCGCAGAGCGACTTCGAGGCCCTCGATGTCGTGGCCGTCGACGGGGCCGACGTAGCGGACCCCGAGTGCCTCGAAGAACTCGACGGGTTGCAGGTACTCGCGCACTGCGGCCTTGAGGGCGTCGATGCCCCGTTCGCCGACCTTGCCGACGATGGGGAGGTCGCCCACGACTTTTTCGAGCTTGCGCTGGCGGCGCATGTAGACCGGGTTGAGGCGGATCCGGGTGAGGCTGCCCGACAGGTGCGAGACGGTCGGCGCGTACGAGCGTCCGTTGTCGTTGAGCACGATGATCACGTTGCGGCCACTGTGACCGAGGTTGTTGAGCGCCTCGTAGGCCATGCCGCCGGTCATCGATCCGTCGCCGATGACGGCCACGATCTGCTGCACCGGTGACGTGCCCAGGTCGCGGGCTACGGCCAGCCCGTGGGCGTAGCTCAAGATGGTGGAGGCGTGGCTGTTCTCGACGAGGTCGTGCTCGCTCTCGGCCCGGTTCGGGTAGCCCGACAGCCCGCCGGCCTGGCGGAGGTTGGCGAAGCCCTCCCGACGACCGGTGATGATCTTGTGCACGTAGGCCTGGTGGCCGGTGTCCCACAAGATGGCGTCGGTGGGGGAGTCAAAGACGCGGTGCAGCGCCAGCGTGAGCTCGACGGCGCCGAGGTTCGAGCCGAGGTGCCCGCTGTTGTCAGCCACCGATCGCACGATGAAGTCGCGGATCTCGCCAGCCAGTTCGTCGAGTTGCTCGTAGTCGAGACCACGCAAGTCGCTCGGCTGGTGGATGGTCTCGAGGAGCATGGGCGGACTCGGCGGGTCGATGGACGTGCGGAAAACAGGAGGTTACCGCCGGGCCCGGGTGCGGCGAGTGTCGCAGCTCGTAGTGTCCGAGCGTGTCCACGCTCTTCGATCTCAGCGGGCGGGTCGCGCTCGTCACCGGCGGCAACAGCGGCATCGGGCTGGGCATGGCCGATGCCCTCGCCGAGCACGGTGCCGATGTCGCCATCTGGGGGACCAACGCCGCCAAGAACGCGACCGCGGCCGAGCAGCTGCGGGCTCATGGCGGCCTGGTGGTCGACCTCGTGTGCGACGTCGGCGACCAGGCCGCGGTGCAGTCCGCGTTCGCGGCGACCCTCGAAGCGCTCGGGCGGGTCGACAGCTGCTTCGCCAACGCCGGCGTGAGTGGGGCGGGCCAGGCCTTCGTGGACATGACCGCCGACGAGTGGCACCGGGTGATGCGGGTCAACCTCGACGGCGTCTTCTTCACGCTGCAGGAGGCGACGCGCCACATGGTGGCTCGCGGCGGCGGGGGCAGCCTGGTGGTCACCACCTCGGGCTCGTCGGTCCAGGGTCAGCCCCGGGGCGAGCACTACGGCGCGTCGAAGGCCGCCGTGGTCGCGCTGGCTCGCGCCATCGGCGTCGAGCACGCCCGCGACGGCATTCGGGCCAACGCGATCCTGCCCGGGTGGATCGACACCCCGATGACCGAGGGCGCGCTCGGCTGGGACCGATTCGTCGAGAAGGTGCTGCCGCGTGTGCCCTTGCGGCGCTGGGGTGCGCCGGACGACTTCGGCGGCGTGGCCGTGTACCTGGCCAGCGACGCCTCCCGCTACCACACGGGTGACACCTTCGTCATCGACGGCGGCTACCTGATCTTCTGATGGACTGGCGCTGATGGTGACGCTTCCCGAGAACGTGCGGTTCCAGGCGGCGGGGTGTGCGGCCAACGGTTCGCCGCTCTACGAGCGGCTCCTGGTCGCGGTGGCCGATGACCTCGAGGCCGGTGGCGTGCTGACCACCGCCATCCTCGGGCCCCGGGCCGCGGATCCGCAGGGTTCGGCCCTGGGGCTGCGCTTCATGGGTGCGGTGCACCGGCTCGTGCTGACTGGCGCCGCGCCGGAGCTGGCCCGCTGGTACGGCTCGGCGGGCGAGGCCGAGCGCGGTGGTCGCCCGGCGGCCAGCGCGACCACCGACGATCCGTGGCCGGCGTTCGCCGACGTGTTGGCCGAGCACGAGGCGACGATCATCGCCGGCCTCGCCCAAGGCGTGCAGACCAATGAGGTCGGGCGCTGCGCGGCGCTGCTGCCCGGCCTGCTCACGGTGGCGGCCCGCACGGGCTTGCCGATCCGCCTGCGTGAGATCGGGTCGAGCGCGGGTCTGAACCTGCGCCTCGATCAGCACCGCTACGAGACGGAGCACAGCTCATGGGGTGATCCCGAGGCGCTGCTCTGCTTCGCCGGCGTCTACCGGGGCGAGCCCCCATTCGACCAGTCGCTCGTGATCGCCGATCGGCGAGGGTGTGATCCCTCACCGATCGACCCCTCGACGCCCGAGGGCAAGGTGCTGTTGCGCTCGTTCGTGTGGCCCGACCAGGCGGCCCGTCTGGCCCGCCTGGACGCAGCCCTGGCGGTGGCGGAGCGAGTGCCGGCGGTGGTCGAGCGGGCACCGGCCGGCCAGTGGGTACCGCAGCAGCTCGCGAGTGCCGTGGACGGACAGGTCACCGTCGTGCAGCACTCGATCGTGTGGCAGTACATCCCCCACCTCGAGCGGGCGCGCATCACGGCGTCCATCGAGGCTGCCGGCGCCGCTGCGACCAAGGACCGGCCGCTGGCCTGGCTGCGCATGGAGCCGGGCCTCACCCTCGAGCGGGCCGATGTCGTGCTGCGCCTGTGGGGCGCCAGCGACGGCTCCGAGGAGCTGCTGGCGCGCACCGGCTACCACGGTCAGATCGTCGAGTGGCGGGCCTGACCGGCTGAAGCGGCCTCAGGCCATGGCGCGCTGCTCGCGCCCCTGGTACCAGCGTTCGAACGCGGTGCCCAGCACCAGCCCCGCCAAGAACGTGATGATGCCCCCGACCCCGTCGAGCCAGAAGTGGTTGGCCGTCACGATGATGCAGAACAGCGTGGCGAGCGGGTAGAGCACGAGCAGGAAGCGGGACCATCGCTTGCGAAAGATGCCCCACACCGCCGCCACGCACCACAGTGACCAGGCGATGTGCAGGCTCGGCATCGCCGCGTACTGGTTGGTGACCTTCTGCATCGTCCTGCTGTCGAAGCTCCACAACCCGCCGTAGGTCTTCATCGTGTCGACGAAGCCGAACTCCTCGTTGGCAAGCTTCTCGCCGCCGTAGGTGGGCGGGGCGTTGACGAGTCGGGGCGGCATGAGGGGGAACAGCGAGAACCCGACGATGGCCAGCGCGGTGGTGAAGCCGAGCACGGTGCGCCAGCGGGCGTAGTGCCTGCGATGGCGGTGGAACAGGAACACCATCACGGCGGCCGTGACGATGAAGTGGAAGGTGCCGTAGTAGATGTTCCACGACCGGATGAACCAGTGGTAGGGGAGGAACCACCCCTGCACGGTCGGCTCGATGAACAGGTGGACCGAGCGCTCCCAGTGGATGATGCGCAGAGCGTTGTTGAAGCGGTGGAGTGGCAGGTCGCCCTTGTCGACCAGCGACGAGCCGAACCGGTTCCGGGCCAGGCTGTAGATCACGTAGAAGGTGCCGATGATCAGCAGCTCCTTCCACCAGCGGAGCCGGGCGACGGTCGCCGCAGGCGCGTCGCCAGGGGTCTCCGTCGTCTGCATCCGGGCGAGGATAGGAGGCGGAAGCGCCCCGTTCGCGGCCACCAGGGCAGTCGGCTGGCATGATCGCCCAGTGATCGAGCGCAGCCTTCGCGCCAACGGGGTGCCGCTGGCCGCCGTCGAGGCCGGCGCGGGCGGCCGGCCCCTCCTGTTGGTGCACGGCTTCACCGGCGCCAAAGAAGACTTCACGCCGTGGCTCGACCAGCTCGCGTCGATGGGCTGGCACGCAGTGGCCTTCGACAACCGGGGTCATGGCGCGTCGGGCCAGCCCGACGATCCGGCGGCGTACTCGTTCGCGTTGATGACAGCCGACGTCGTGGCGGTGATCGCCGAGCTGGGCTGGTCGTCGTGCACCATGCTCGGCCACTCGATGGGCGGCATGGTTGCTCAGATGGTCGCGCTCGATCGTCCCGAGCTGATCGACGCCCTGGTGCTGATGGACACCCGCCACGCCCCGATGCCGCCCGAGCTGCGCGACATCGTCGAGCTGGGCAACGCGGTGGTCCGATCCGACGGCATCGCGGGGCTGATGGCGGCGATGGCGGCCCTCGGCCCCGGCGACGACCCCGGCATCACCGGTCCCGACCGTGCGCTCCGCGAGGCCGATCCTGCCTCCTCGGCATGGTGCGACAGCAAGCTGCTGGCCTCGGCCCCGACCATGTTCACGGCCATGAGCCTCGAGATGCTCACGACGCCCGACCGCCTCGCCCGCCTGGCCACCGCGGTCCGCGTGCCCACGCTGGTGATCGTCGGCGAGCACGACCAGGGGTTCCGGGGCGACAGCAAGCGCATGGCCGAAACCATCGCGGCGGCACAGCTCGCCGTGATCCCCGGGGGTGGCCACTGCCCGCAGTTCGAGGCGCCCGATGCCTGGTGGGCGGCGCTCAGCACGTTCCTAGCTCAGGGGGTTCCATGACCGAGACCGTCACCGGCCACGCCGGCCAGCAGACGCTGCGAGCGCTGTCGCGCTTCGGTGTCGACACCATGTTCACGTTGAACGGTGGGCACGTCTGGCCCTTCTACGACGCCGCTCGCGACCAGGGCTGGACCGTCGTCGACACCCGCCACGAGCAAACCGCCACGTTCGCGGCGGAGGGCTACGCCAAGCTCACCCGCACACCGGGCCTTGCCGTCCTCACCGCTGGACCGGGCATCACCAACGGCGTCTCGGCCATCACCACTGCGCACTTCAACGGCTCGCCCCTCGTCGTTCTCGGCGGGCGGGCCCCGCAGGGCCGCTGGGGGGCAGGCAGCCTGCAAGAGCTCGACCACGTCCCGATCGTGGCGTCCATCACCAAGTCGGCGGGGACCGTCACCGATGCGACGCAGGCGGCTCGTCTCGTGCACGAGGCCGCGACCCTGGCCGCCTCACCACACCGCGGTCCCGTCTTCCTCGACTTCCCGCTCGACGTGTTCGGCCCGAGCGAGGGCGCGCTGCCCGACTTCGATCTTGGACGCGTCGTCGGTGGTGCCGAGCCCGATCCCGACGAGGTGGCGG
This sequence comes from Acidimicrobiales bacterium, assembly GCA_038244535.1. Taxonomy (GTDB): domain Bacteria; phylum Actinomycetota; class Acidimicrobiia; order Acidimicrobiales; family Ilumatobacteraceae; genus JBBRTJ01. The sequence continues at coordinate 22,931 of JBBRTJ010000002.1, forward strand.
CGATCGCCGCGCTCCTCGCCGGGGCCGAGCGGCCGGCGTTCATCGTCGGCAGCGACGTCTACTGGGGCCACGCGTGGCCCCAACTGCGGGCGTGCGCCGAGGCGCTCCGGGTGCCGTGCTTCTTCAACGGGCTCGGCCGGGGGACCCTGCCTGCCGATCACGACCTTGCGTTCCTGCGCACGCGTGGCCTCTTGAAGAAAGAGGCCGATCTCGTCGTCGTGCTCGGCACGCCCCTCGACTTCCGGCTCGGGTTCGGTCGCTTCGGCAAGGCGCAGGTCGCCCACGTCGTCGACGCCGACAGCCAGCGCGCCGGGCACGTCTCGGTGCCAACCGCGGCCGGCAACCTCGGACAGGTCCTGGCCGCGATGGCCGCGTGGTCCGGTCCCCGGGTCGATCACGAGCCGTGGATCGAACGGCTGGGCGCGGCCGAGGCAGCCGGGAGGCTGGAGGAGCGCGAGATGCTCGACGCCGACACGTCGCCCATCAAGCCGGGTCGGATCTACGGCGAGCTCGCTCGTCGCCTGGCCCGCGATGCCGTCGTGATCTGCGATGGCGGTGACTTCGCCAGCTACGCGGGCAAGCTCGTCGAGGTGTTCGAGCCGGGGTGCTGGCTCGACACCGGCCCCTACGGCTGCCTCGGCAACGGTCCCGGCTACGCCATCGCGGCCCGGGTGGCCCGCCCGTCGTCGCAGATCGTCGTGCTCCTCGGCGACGGTGCCGCGGGCTTCTCGCTGATGGATGCCGACACGCTCGTGCGCCACGGGCTGCCGGTGGTGATGGTGGTCGGCAACAACGGCATGTGGGGGCTCGAGAAGCACCCGATGCAGGCCGTGTACGGCTGGGACATGGCGTGCGACCTCCAACCGGGCTGCCGCTACGACGATGTCGTGCGTGCTCTCGGGGGGGCGGGCGAGACGGTGACCGATCCCGCCGAGGTCGGCCCCGCCCTCGACCGGGCCTTTGCCGCCGGCGTGCCCTACCTCGTCAACGTGGTGACCGACCCCGCCGACGTCTACCCCCGGTCCAGCAACTTGGCATAGCGCCCGCCGACGGCCCGCCAGAGTGACCGACTGGGCGGGGCGACGGGGCCGGGCGTCAGCGGGCGTTGTCGAGGAAGCGATCGATCTCGACCAGCACCCGGGTGACCTTGCCGGCGCCGACCAACCCGCACTCGTCGTTGACCGACACGGTGAAGGTCAGGCGGCGGCCCTCGACCTTCTCGAGCGTCGCCTCGGCGCTGACGGTGGCGCCGACCTTGTTGGCCCGGAGGTGGTCGAACTGCACCCGCATGCCCACCGTCGTGTGGCCGGCAGGGACCTGGCCGGCGATGGCGGCCACGCTGGCCTCCTCGGCGAGCGCGACGAGGCGCGGGGTGGCCAGCACGGGCACATCGCCAGAGCGCAGGGCCTCGGCGGTGTCTGCGTCGGAGACGGTGAGGTGGACCTCGGCCCACGATCCTTGCTCGAATGGCACAGGGAGCGAGGCTAGAGCTTCACCATCGGCTGCGGTCAACGCCGCCGGTAGGATCCTCGCCCGAGCCGGCGCCACGGTCGGCACCGGGACCGTGTGCCAGGAGGCATCGAGATGATCGATCACGACGTGCTGCAGCGGGTGCTCACCAGCGCGCTGCGTAGCGGTGGCGAGTTCGCCGAGGTGTTTGCCGAGGACAAGCGCAGCACCTCGGCCCGCCTCGACGACGGGCGCATCGAAGAGGTCACCAGTGGGCGCGATCGGGGTGCCGGCATCCGGGTCGTCGATGGCGAGACCACCGGCTTCGCCCACACCGCCGACTTGAGCGAAGCGGGGCTTCTGGCCGCGGCCGAGGCCGCATCGGCGGCCGCCAAGCGGGGCGGGGGCGGCGCTCGGATCGTAGCGCTGACGGCCCGGCCCACGACCCCGAACCACGTCGTCACCTACCCCGAAGACGTCGCCAAGGCGGCCAAGGTCGCCCTGCTGCAGCGGGCCGACGAGGCTGCCCGCAGCGCGGGGTCGTCCATCGTCCAGGTGTCGGCCGGCTACGGCGACAGCCGCCGCCGCATCCTGGTGGCCAACTCCGACGGGCTCCTCACCGACGACGACCAGGTGCGCACCATCTTTCGGGTCCAGGCCGTCGCCGGTGGCGACGCCGGGATGCAGACCGGCTACCAGTCGCTCGGCCGCACCATCGGGTTCGAGCTCTTCGACCGCTTCGACATCGAGGAGCTGGCCCGCGTCGCCTCGCAGCGGGCCATCACCAAGCTCCACGCCCGCCCTGCGCCGAGTGGCTCGATGCCGGTCGTCATCAAGGCCGGCAGCGGCGGCGTGCTGTTCCACGAGGCGTGCGGTCATGGCCTCGAAGCCGATCTCGTGGCCAAGGGCGCCTCGGTGTTCAAGGGCCGCGTCGGCGAGCAGGTGGCCAGCTCGCTCGTCACGCTCATCGACGACGGCACCATGGCCGAGGAGTGGGGTGCCATCAGCATCGACGACGAGGGTCATCCGAGCCAGCGAAACGTGCTGATCCAGGACGGCGTGCTGACCGACTACATGTGGGACTTCCTGCGATCGCGCAAGGAGGGTCGGGCTCAAAGCGGCAACGGTCGACGGGAGAGCTACCAGCACCTGCCGATGGTGCGCATGACCAACACGTTCGTGCTGAACGGCCCCGACGAGCCCGACGACATCATCAAGGCGACCGACCACGGCATCTACGTCGCCCAGCTCGGCGGCGGCCAGGTCAACACCGCCAACGGCGACTTCGTGTTCGGCATGACCGAGGCGTACATGATCGAAGGCGGCCAGCTCGGTGAGCCGATCCGGGAGGGCAACCTCATCGGCAATGGCCCACAGGTCCTGCAGGAGATCGACCTGCTCGGCAACGACTTCGCCATGGGCGACCCGGGCATGTGCGGCAAGGACGGCCAAGGCGTGCCGGTTGGCGACGGGCAGCCCACGCTGCGGGTGCGGGCCCTGACGGTCGGGGGCACGGCGGCATGAGCACCAACGATCTGCTGGAGATGGCCCAACGGGTGGCCGACCAGGCCAAGGCCGGCGAGCAGGTCGAGGCCTACGTCTCGCGGATGCGCGACACGAGTGTGCGCGTGTACGAGGGCGAGATCGAGCACCTCGTGAGCGCCCAGTCCGAGGGGATCGGCATCCGGGTGATCGACGGCGGTCGAGTCGGCTTCGCGTACGCCGGCGCGCTCGACGAGCGCACCGTGGCCGAGGCCCTGGCCGAAGCCCGCGACAACGTCGGGTTCGGCACCGCCCACCCCGATGTCGCCCTCGCCGTGCCCGACGGCGTCGCGGTTGCCGACCTCGATCTGTGGGACGACTCGCTCGCCTCGTGCCCGACGGATCACAAGGTGGCCCTGGCCAAGCAGACCGAGGCCATCGCGCTGGGTGCCGATCCACGCGTCCGCCCCGAGGACACCTCGTACGAAGACAGCCTGGCCGAGGCCGCGGTGGCCTCCAGTACGGGCATCGCCGCCTTCGGTCGCGAGACCGCCTGCTACGTCGTCGCCTCGCTCCTGGCCACCGTCGGTGACGAGACGATGACCGGGTTCGGCTACTCGATCGGCCGCAACGTCGACCAGCTCGATGCCGACGCGGCCGCCCAGATGGCCGTCGAGCGGGCGACGCGCCTGCTCGGGGCCACGAAGCCGTCGAGCCGCCGCCTCACCGTGGTGCTCGACCCGTGGGTGACCGCGCAGTTCCTCGGGATCCTGTCGGCCACCCTCAACGGCGAGTCCGTGCTGAAGGGGCGCTCGCTGTTCGCCAACCGAGTGGGTGAGAGCGTCGCCAGCCCCCTCATCTCGCTGGTCGACGACCCGACCTACCCGCTTGCCTTCAGCGCGTCCACGGTCGACGGCGAGGGCCTCGCCACGCGACGCAACACCCTGATCGAGGGTGGCGTGCTGAAGGGCTTCGTGCAGAACAGCTACAGCGGCCGCCGCAGCGGTGGGGCCAGCACCGGCAACGCCACGCGCGGCAGCTTCAAGAGCAGCCCGGGTTGCGGCTGTCTCGCCCTGGCCCTCACCCCGGGCACTCGCAGCCAGGCCGAGCTCGTGGCCGGCGTCGACGACGGCATCCTCGTGCAGGGCGTCTCGGGGATGCACTCGGGCGTCAACCCGGTCAGCGGCGACTTCTCGACCGGGGCTGAAGGGCTGCTGATCTCCGGCGGTCAGCTCGGCGCTCCGGTGCGTGAGTTCACGATCGCGTCCACCTTGCAGCGAATGCTGCACGACGTCATCGAGGTCGGTGGCGATGTGCAGTGGCTGCCCATGTCGGCGGCCGGCGTCAGCCTCGTGGTGGGCGACATCACCATGAGCGGCGCCTGAGCTCGGTGTCTGAGCTGCTTGAACTGGCCCAGCGCATCGCGGCGCAGGCCCGCCCGGGCGAGCAGGTCGAGGCCTTCGTCGCCCGCGGCAATCGCTTCAGCGTCAAGGCCTACCGGGGCGAGGTCGAGGCCCTCACCTCGGCCGGGTCGGCCGGTGTCGGCGTGCGGGTGGTCGTCGAGGGCCGTCAGGGGTTTGCCAGCGCGGGAACCCTCGACGAGTCGGTGCTGCACGAGGTGCTCGCCGATGCCCGAGACAACGCCACGTTCGGTGAGCCCCAGCCCTGGAACGGCCTGGCCGAGCCAGACGGCGTCCCCGAGCCGGTGCTGCACCTCTACGAGCCCGAGCTGCTCACATCCGAGGCGAAGGTGGCCCTGGCCATCGAGCTCGAGCGCTTGGTCCTGGCGGGCGACCCGCGCATCACCGGTGTGCGCGCCGCCATCTACGGCGACGGCGTGGGTGAGGCCGCCATCGCCACGAGCACAGGCATTGCCACCGCCAGCAGGTCTAGCTCTGCGTCGGTGAGCGTCTCGGCGCTGGCCGCGGATGGCGACGAGGTGCAGATCGGATCGGGGGTCGGCGTGGGTCGTTTCTCCGGCGAGCTCGACCTGGCCGTCGTCGCCGCCGACGCCGTCGATCGAGCCACCCGCATGCTCGGGGCGACGCCGCTCACCACGCGCCGCACGACCGTGGTCCTCGACCGTCGGGTAGCGGCGAGCATCGTGTCGATCGTGGCCGGCATGCTCACCGGCGACGCCGTCTTGAAGGGCCGTTCGCCGTTCGCCCACCGCCTCGGCGAGCTCGTCGCCTCGCCGATGCTCACGCTCGTCGACGACGCGACGAACCCCGCCAGCTACGGCGCCGACACCAGCGACGGCGAGGGCCTCGCCACCCGGCCGACCCTGCTCATCAAGGACGGCGTCCTGCGGGCCTTCCTCCACAACACCGTCACGGGCCGGCGTTCGGGGACGGGCACCACTGCTTCGGCCGTGCGGGGCTACCGATCGACGCCGGGCGTCGGTGCCCTGTCCCTCGTGCCCGGCGAGGGAACCGGGTCGCTCGACGACATCGTCGCCGCGGTCGGTGACGGGCTGCTCGTGCAGTCGGTGTCGGGGCTGCACTCCGGGGTCAACCCCGTCAGCGGTGACCTGTCGGTCGGCGTGCAGGGCCTGCTCATCAGTGGGGGAGCATTGGGGCGTCCGGTGCGTGAGGTCACCATCGCCACGAGCCTCCAGCGGCTGCTCGTCGACCTCGTCGCCGTCGGCGCCGATCTCGAGTGGCTGCCCGGCGGCGATGCCTGCGTGACCATGGCCGTGCGTGACGTCATGGTGAGCGGGATCTGACCAACCCCGGTGGGCGGCCCGGTCCCGCTCAGCGTTGGGTCGATCACCGTCGCTCAGCGTGGCCAATCGCCCCAACGTCGGGTGGGCGGCGAAGGGGAGCAGTGAGCGTTACCTTGCTCGTCATGCGCACTCGCCCGCTCGCCGTCGCCGCCGCCGCCATCATGCTGGTGCTGGCGGCCTGCAGCGGCTCGTCGTCGAAGGGCGCCGCGTCGTCGAGCAGCAGCGGCTCGACGGCTGCGGCCACGACCGTGGCGGCGCCGACCACCGCTGCGCCGACCACGACGACTGAAGCACCGACCACCAGTGCGGCGCCGACGACCACCACCTCGGTGCCGCCCCGCACCGTGGCCGCCGTGCTGGCGATGAAGCGCACGATCGTGCTCGCTCACGCTGCGGGCGAGGACGCCCACCCTCATTCGACCCCGTATGGCTACGCGGCCTCGGTGAAGGAGGGCGTCGACCTGCTCGACCTCGACGTGCAGCTCACCAAGGACGGCGTGCTGATCGTGCAGCACGACGACAGCGTCGACCGCACGACCGGCTCGACCGGCAAGGTGGCCGGCCTCACCTTCGACCAGGTGCACGCGCTCGACAACGCCTACTGGTTCACCGCGTCGTGCACCTGCAAGGGGCAGCCCGATGCGGCTTACGTCCTACGGGGGATGCGAACGGGTGAGAAGGCGCCGCTGGCCGGCTACACGCCCGACGACTTCGCCGTGCCGCGGTTCCGTGACATCGCCACTCGGTTCCCCGGCTTCGTGCTCAACATCGAGATCAAGGGCACGTTCCCGGCGGCGGTGCCTGCCGCCAACGAGCTGGCCAAGGAGCTGACGGAGCTGGGACGCCTCGACGCCGCAGTCGTCACGAGCTTCGACGACAAGGTCCTGGCGGCGTTCCACGCGGCAGCGCCCACGGTCGAGCAGACCCCTGGCCTGGCGGCGTCCACGGCGTTCGTCCTGCAGAAGCTGCCTCTGCCGGCGGGCATGAGGATCCTGCAGCTGCCACCGGTGTTCAACCGTGTGGCGATCCTCACCCCCGACGTGCTGGCCCGGGCCAAGGCGGCCGGGTACCCGATCTGGGTCTGGCCCAACGACAGCGCTCTCGAGACCGTCGCTGGGTACAAGGGCTTCATCGCCGAGGGCATCGAGGGCCTCAACGCCGCCCAACCTGCGCTCGCGGTGCAGGCGGTGCGGGGCGGCTGATGTTCAGCCGAGAAGCTTGGCCAGCAGTCGCTCGAGGTGGGCTCGCTCGGTGGGAGTCAGCGAATCGAGGCCGGGGAGCTCGTCGGAGAGGTCGGCGTCGAGCTTGGTCCGTAGTCGCCTTCCGGCGGGCGTCAGCGCCAGCAGCTTCACCCGGCGGTCGGCGGGGTCGGGACGACGCTCGATGAGGCCCCGCTCTTCGAGCCGGTCGGCGATGCCCGTGAGGTTCGAGGGATCACAGTCCAGGTGGCCGGCGATCGAGTGCATCGGCTGAGGTTCCTGGAGCAGTCGGAGCGTGATCGCCTGCGGTGGCGACAGGTCGTGGAGATGGAGCCGGGCCATGAAGATCGCCCGCATCCGATCCATCAGCGTGACCATCAGCGAGTCGAGGGCGGGGGTGGTGACGGCGGGCGACACGTGGCCACGATAGTCGTGTCGGTCGCATCGTCGCTGTACGGCGATCATGCATGTGCCAAGTCTGTTGAAGTGCCTCAACCGTGCGGCAGAATGGGGGAATGACCGCTCCCCCCATGATCGACGTCCGAGGGGTGGTGAAGACCTTTGGCACCACCCGCGCACTCGGTGGTGTGGACCTCCAGGTGCCCGCCGGCACCGTGCTCGGCCTCCTCGGCCCCAACGGCGCCGGCAAGACCACGCTGGTGAGGGTCTTGGCCACCCTCATCACGCCCGACAGCGGCACCGCCAAGGTGGCCGGCCTCGACGTCGTGCACCACGCCCAAGCGGTCCGCTCCACCATCGGACTGGCGGGCCAGTACGCCGCCGTCGACGAGGTGCTCACCGGCCGCGAGAACCTCGAGATGGTCGGTCGGCTGTACGGCCTGAGCAAGGGCGAGGCCAAGCGCCGCGCCAACGAGGTCCTCGAGCGCCTCACGCTCACCTACGCCGCAGATCGCGCCGTCAAGGGCTACTCGGGCGGCATGCGCCGTCGCCTCGACGTGGGTGCCAGCCTCGTCGGGCGTCCCACCGTCCTCATCCTCGACGAGCCCACCACCGGGCTCGACCCCCGTAGCCGCAACGACAGGTGGGCCTTCATCGAAGACCTGGTGGCCGAGGGCACCACGGTGCTGCTCACCACGCAGTACCTCGAAGAGGCCGATCGGCTCGCGAACCGCATCGTCGTGATCGACGGTGGTCTCGTCATCGCCGAGGGGACCTCCGACGAGCTCAAGCACCGCCTCGGGGGCGACGTGCTGTCGGTGCGGGTGGCCCGCGCCGACCTCGAGCGCGCCGGTGTGGCCATCGCGCCGTTGGGGCCCGAGGCCGCGCAGGTCGATCTCGACGATCGCCGCATCAACAAGCCGGTCGAAGGGGGGGCACGGGCGCTGGTCGAAGCCGTTCGCGCCCTCGACGAGGCCAACATCCACATCGACGACCTCGCCCTGCGCCGCCCGTCGCTCGACGACGTGTTCCTGGCCCTGACCGGCCATGCCGCCGAGGTCCAGCCCGACGAGGCTCCCGTCCAAGGTCGGGCATCGCGCCGCAAGCGCAAGGAGGCCGCATGAGCACCACCGTCATCGCCACCGGGGCTGCGGCCGTCGCCCCCAGCATCAAGGGCATCGGCCTCAAGCGAGCGGCGAGCGACATCTCGGTCGTCACGCGGCGCAACCTGCTGCGCATCACTCGCTCGCCTCAGCTGCTGGCGTTCTCGACCATCCAGCCGATCATGTTCGTGCTGCTGTTCACCTACGTGTTCGGCGGCGCCATCCAGGTGCCCGGCATGAGCTACGTCGACTACCTGATCCCCGGGATCATGGTGCAGACCGCCCTGTTCGGCGGCGCGAGCACCGCCGTCGGCCTGGCCGAGGACCTCACCAAGGGGATCGTCGATCGGTTCCGGTCGCTTCCCATGGCCCGCTCGGCGGTGCTGGCCGGACGCACGTTCGCCGACATGGTCCGCAACATCGGCGTGGTGCTGCTCATGGTCGTGGTCGGCACCCTCGTCGGGTTCCGGTTCCACAACGGCGTGCTCCCCGGCTTTGCCGCCCTCGCCCTGGCCGTGCTGTTCGGGTATGCGTTCAGCTGGGTGTTCGCCACCATCGGGCTGCTGGTCAAAGACCCCGAGACGGCCCAGGTCGCCGGCTTCATCCCGCTGTTCCCGCTCGTGTTCGCCAGCTCGGCCTTCGTGCCCGTGCAGTCCATGCCGAGCTGGCTCCAAGGCTTCGCCGAGCACCAGCCGGTCAGCGTGACCGTCGACTCCATCCGGGCCCTGACCCAAGGAGGCGACATCGCGTGGCCCGTGACCCAGTCGCTGCTGTGGATCGCGCTGATCCTGGTGGTGTTCATGCCCCTCGCCGTCCACCTCTACCGCACCACCGTCTGACCCTCGGCCCGTCTCGGGGATTAGCACTACGGCGGTAGTAGTATTTGGGCGTGCCTTCGTTCGTCCCTTTGCTCGAGCGCGACCTCGGATCGGGTCCGGTCTGGCTCGCCGAGCGCCGCCGTTCAGCGGCTGATCGGTTCGCCGCCGCCTCGCTCCCCACTCCCGACGACGAGATCTGGCGCTACAGCCGCATCAGCGAGCTTGATCTCGACGCGTTCGCAGCACTCGGTGGGTCGACGTCGTGGTCGGGTCCCGGGTTCGTCGGGCCTGCCGTCGAGGCCGACCAGGGCGTCGTCGGCGCCACGATGGTCACCCCGACCGACGTGTTCGCCGAGCTGAACGACGCTCTGTCCGAGCCGGTCGTGGTGAGGGTCCCGGCGGGCAAGGTCATCGAGCAACCGATCGTGATCGTCCACCACGTCGATGCCGATGGCGTGGCCTTCTTCCCCCGCCTCATCATCGAGGCCGGAGCGGACAGCGAGGTGACCGTGGTCGAGCGCTTCACCTCCACTGATGTGCATGCGCTCGTGTGCCCGGTGGTCGAGGTGCGAGCCCACCAGGCGGCCCGGGTCAAGTACCTCGCGGTCAACGAGGTTGGGCCCCGCGTGTGGTTCATCGCCTCGCAGGTGGCCGAGGGCGAGCGCGACTCCACCACCGTCGTGTCGTCGGTGAGCCTCGGGGGCGACTACGCCCGCATCCACACCATCGCCCGCCTCGTTGGCCAGGGGGCCAGCGGCGACCAGCTCGCCCTCTACTTCGGCGAGGGGCGACAGATGCACGACGTGCGCACCCTGCAAGACCACGTCGCCCCCAAGACCACCTCGAACCTGTTGTTCAAGGGCGCCCTCGAAGGGCACAGCAACAGCGTGTACACGGGTCTCATCCGCGTGCGCAAAGACGCCAAGGGCACCGTCGCGTTTCAGACGAACCGCAACCTCAAGCTCAGCGAGGGCACGTGGGCCGAGAGCGTGCCCAACCTCGACATCGAGACCAATGACGTCAAGTGCAGCCACGCCTCGGCCGTCGGCCCGATCGACGAGGAGCAGCGCTTCTACCTCGAGAGCCGCGGCGTGCCTACCGCCGTGGCCGAGCGCCTGGTGGTGCTCGGGTTCTTCGAAGAGGTCCTGGCCCGCCTGCCCGATCAAGCCGTCGCCGACGAGCTGCGTCTTGCCGTGGCGGCCAAGCTCGATCGAAGGGATGCCTGATGGCCTCGCACCGCGTCGCCGCGCTCGTCGACCTCGCGCCCGGAACCGCCCACCGCTTCGTCGTCGAGGGTCAGCCGGTGGCCGTCGTGCGCATCGGTGATCGCGTCTACGCCATCGGCGACACGTGCTCGCATGCCGATGTCTCGCTCAGCGAGGGCGAGGTGCACGAGTCGTCGTGCGAGCTCGAGTGCTGGAAGCACGGCTCGACGTTCTCGCTCGAGACCGGTGTGCCCAGCACGCTGCCGGCCACGCGGCCGGTGCCCGTGTACGACGTCGCCGTGGTCGACGGACAGGTGGAGGTGACGGTATGAGCGAGCTGCGCATCAGTGGCCTCCACGCCTCGATCGGGGGCAAGGCCATCCTCCAGGGGATCGACCTCGTGATCGCGTCCGGCGAGGTGCACGCTGTCATGGGCCCGAATGGTGCCGGCAAGAGCACGCTGTCGGCCGTCGTCATGGGCAAGCCCGGCTACGAGGTGACCGCCGGGTCAGTCACCCTCGATGGCGCCGACGTGCTGGCGATGGCCCCGTGGGAACGGGCCGTGGCCGGCCTCTACCTCGCCATGCAGTACCCGACCGAGGTGCCGGGGGTGTCGCTCAACTCGGTGCTCAGCGAGGGCCTCGCCGCTCGGGGCCGTCCGTTGAGCGCCACCGCGCTGGCTGAGCGCCTCGTCGACGAGGCTGAGCGCATCGGCTTCGACGAGCGCTTCCTTGACCGCCCGCTCAACGTCGACCTGTCCGGCGGCGAGAAGAAGCGCAACGAGACCCTGCAGCTCGCCGTGCTCGAACCCCGCATCGCCATCCTCGACGAGCTCGACTCCGGCCTCGACGTGGACGCGCTGCGGGCCTGCTCCCGACGGGTCGAGGAGCTGACGAAGTCCCACGGTCTCGGCGTGCTGGCCATCACGCACTACAGCCGGCTGCTGCACGAGCTGCGCTCCGACCGCGTGCACATCTTGGTCAAGGGCCGAATCGTGGCCACCGGCGGCCCTGAGCTAGCCGAGCAGCTCGAGCGCGACGGCTACCAGGCGTTCCAGGGCGACGAGCCTGAGGAGCCGGTGCGCAAGCGCGGCGCCACCTTTGCGGAGGACCCGTTCGCGGACCCGTTCGCGTGAGCCGGGCCTGTGGACGGGCAGACTGAGCAGCCGATGGATGCCGCCGACGCCCCACTCGTCTTGATCCTGATGGGCTCACGCTCTGATTGGGACACGATGCATCACACTGCCGACGTGCTCGGCGAGCTCGGTGTCCCCTACGACGTGCGGGTGGTGTCGGCCCACCGAACGCCCGACCTGCTGAAGGCGACGGCGACCGAAGCCGAGACCACAGCCGTCGAGGTGATCGTGGCCGGGGCCGGGGGAGCGGCTCACCTTCCCGGGATGCTGGCGGCGCACACCGTGCTGCCCGTGCTCGGCGTGCCCGTCCAGAGCCATGCGCTCAACGGCCTCGACTCGCTGTTGTCGATCGTGCAGATGCCCGCCGGCGTCCCCGTGGGCACCCTTGCCATCGGCCGGGCCGGTGCCGTCAACGCCGGCTTGTTGGCCGCCGCGATCGTGAGCGGGAGCCGGCCTGAGGTGCGTGAGCGGTTGCGGGCGTGGCGCGGGCGTCAGACCGACGCAGTGCTCGCCGACCGCGATCCCCGCCTGCCCGCCCCGTGACGACAGTGGGCGTCCTCGGCGGCGGCCAGCTCGGCCGCATGCTCGCCGTGGCCGGCGTGCCGCTCGGGGTTCGGTGCCTGGTCGTCGAGCCGGTGCCTGATGCGCCCGCCGCGGCCGTGGCCGAGGTCATCACTGCGCCGTACGACGATCCTTCCGCCCTTGCCGAGCTCGCTCGCCGGTGCGACGTCGTGACCGTCGAGCTCGAGGGCGTGCCCATCGACGCGCTGGCTTGGCTGGCCGAGCGGGTGGCGGTCCACCCTGCCCCCGAGGCGGTGGCGGTGGCGCAGGATCGTCGCCGCGAGAAGCACTCGCTCGCCGCGCTCGGCATCTCGGTGGCGCCGTGGACCGATGGCCGCCCCGACAGCTACCCCTGCCTCGTGAAGACGGCCCGCGGTGGCTTCGATGGCCGGGGCCAGGAGCTGGTCAGCGACGCCGATGCCTGGGTGGCCGCGGCCAACCGCCTGGCGCCCTGCATCACTGAGCAGCTCGTTGCCTTCGACCGCGAGCTGTCGATCGTGGCCGCCCGGGGCATCGACGGCAGCTTCGCCGCCTCCCCACTCGTCGAGAACCACCATCGCGACGGGATCCTGCGCACCACGATCGCCCCTGCGCCCGGTGTCAGTCCGGCGCTGCAGCGAGCCGCCGACGATCTCATCGGGCGGTTGCTCGACTCGCTGCACTACGTCGGCGTGGCCACCGTCGAGCTGTTCCAGGTCGGCGATCGGCTCGTCGCCAACGAGATCGCGCCCCGGGTGCACAACAGCGGGCACTGGACCATCGAGGGGGCGGTCACGAGCCAGTTCGAGCAGCACTTGCGGGCCATCCTCGGCTGGCCCCTCGGTGACCCGAGTCCTCGGGGAGCAGCGGCGATGGTCAACCTCATTGGGACCGAGCCCGACCCGGCCGCCGTGCTCGCCATCCCTGGGGCTCACCTCCACCGCTATGGGAAGGCCCCCCGTCCCGGCCGCAAGCTCGGCCACGTGACGGTCGTAGCGGCGTCACCGAAGGCCCTCGCCCGACCGCTGGCGGCGGTCCACGCGCTGGTGAACCACTAGCAGCTCGGTACTCGGCCAAGGTTCAGCCACAACTTGGCCAAGTCTTGGACAAGTCCCGGGTCGATGCCCCGACGGTCTTCTCTCGCTCGGGACCTTCGGCCCTACGGCCAGGCATCGGGGGAGGTCGACACTAGGCCCGGCCCAGAAGTCCCGGGTCTTGAAGAGGGGGTAGTTGGCATGGTTCGTTCCCGATCGGCACTCGTGATCGGTGCGCTGGGCATGGTCGGCCTGGTTGCCTGTGGCAGCAGCTCGAAGCCTGCATCGCAAGCCACGACGACGGCGGCCGGTGGTGGCGTGTCCGTGACCACCGTTGCCGGCGGTGACAACTCGATCACCGTGACTCTCTCGGACACCAAGGGCGTGGAAGCGCCCCAGACGCTTGTCCTGAGCGCAGCGAAGGCCAAGGCCGGCAAGGTCACGTTCGTCGTGAAGAACACCGGCACTGTCGACCACGAGATGGTCGCGCTCAAGTCCGACTCGGCCTTCGACAAGTTGCCGATCGCCGACGACAAGGTGAGCGAGGACACGAGCGCAGGCGAGACGGGTGACCCGGCCCTGAAGCCCGGCGAGTCCCGCACCATCACGCTCGACCTCAGCGCGGCGAACTACGTGCTGGTGTGCAACATCGCCAAGCACTACGGCCTCGGCATGCGGGCCGCGTTCGTCACGGCCCCGTGACCAACGGACACGACGTCCCCGAGCACCACAAGGCGATCAGCTGGCCCCGAGCACTCGGCTCGGGGCTGGCCATCGTCATCGTCGGCTTTCTGGCCGTCGTCTACCTGCCCGACATGATCGTCGGCCAGAGCTCGGGCACGCGCGACCAGCGGGTGTACCTCGCTGCCGGGCTGAGCGTCGTTGCCGTCATCGTGCTGGCGTGGGTGCTCCGGCGGCTCCAGTCCCGCCGTCTGATCTAGGGCCGGGCCGTGACCGCCCCCACCGTTCCCGACGCCCAGTGGCTGTGGGACAACGAGCCGTGCCGGGCCGCCTGCCCGGTCAAGACCGACGCCGGCGCCTACGTGGTGGCCATCGCCGAGGGTCGCTTCGAGGAGGCCTACGCGCTCGCCCGCCGCACGAACCCCTTCGCCTCCATCTGCGGGCGGGTGTGCGCCGCTCCCTGTGAGGCAGCCTGCCGCCGTGGCACCATCGACGCTCCGGTGTCGATCCGCGCGCTCAAACGATTCGTGACCGAGCGGTTCGGCGTCGAGAGCTTCTCCACCGATGAGCACTGGCACCGGGCCCACGGCCCGGTCCCGGCGGTCACGTCGGGCTCGGTCGGCATCATCGGTGGTGGCCCCGCCGGACTCTCGGCGGCCCACGACCTGCGCCTCGCCGGCCACGCCGTGACGCTCTACGAGGCGGCGCCGGTGCTGGGCGGGATGATGGTGCTCGGCATCCCTGAGTACCGCCTGGCCCGTGAATTGATCGCTCGTGAGACGCGAGCCATCGTCGACCTCGGGATCGAGGTGCACCTCGGCTTCCGGGTCGGTGTGGACGCGACCATGCATGAGCTGCTCGAGCGCCACGACGCCATCTTCCTCTCGGTCGGGACGGGTCGAGGGCGCGACCTCGCCCTTCCCGGCCGTGAGGTGGATGGCGTGATGGTCGCCATGGAGTTCCTCCTCAACGTGAACACCGGGTACCGGGTGGCCCTCGGTGATCGCGTGGTGGTGGTCGGTGGTGGCAACGTCGCCTTCGACGCCGCCCGCACGGCACTGCGGGCCGCCATCGGCGATGCCACCGACCCCGGCACGGACCTCGGCTCGGCCCGTGGCGCCGAAGCCCGGCTGGCGATGACCACGACCCTGGATGTCGCCCGGGCAGCCATCAGGGCCGGTGTCCGCAACGTCACCGTCATGGCGCTCGAGTCGCCCGAGGAGATCCCGGCCGACCCCGAGGAGATCGCCGAGGCCGAGCGCGAGGGCATCACGATCGTCTATCGGCGGGCGCCGCACCGCTTCGTCGGCGAGGGGCACGTCACCGGGCTCGAGACCGTGGCCGTGGCATCGGTGTTCGATGCCACGGGTCGTTTCGCGCCCGTCTACGTCGACGGTACCGAGGAGGTGCTTCCGGCCGACACGATCATCCTGGCCGTCGGGCAGGGCGCCGACCTCGATCTGCTCGGCGACCTCGCGGTCGATCGGAGCCGGCAGGGCGGCGTGGCCGTCGACCCGAACGACCTGCGCAGCTCGCACCCGAAGATCTGGGCCGGGGGCGATGTGGCCAAGGGCCCTCGCAACCTGATCGATGCCATCGCCGACGGCCAGCGCGCCGCAGCCTCGATCCACGGCGCGCTCACCGGCGCACCACTGCCGGCGCCGCCGGGCACCGTGACCCATGTCGAGCTGACCACTCGGCCCTCCTTCCGGCGCCTCTCGTCCGGTTACGACGCTGTCGAACGAGTGCCCGTGCCCGGTGTCGAGTCAGGGCGGCGGGTCGGTTTCGCCGAGGTCGAGATCGGCTACGACGAGCGCGAGGCCACCCGAGAGGCGCTGCGCTGCCTGCGCTGCTTCGACAACGTGATCCTCGACCCGGCGCTGTGCATCCTGTGCGGTCTCTGCGTCGACGTCTGCCCCACCGATTGCATCACGATCGCTCGCGCCGATCACCTGGGTCTCGGCTCGGCTGACCAGTCGGTGCTGCTGCTCGACGAGGACCGCTGCATCCGCTGCGGTCTGTGCGTGAACCGCTGCCCACCCGGTGCGCTCTCGATGGACCATGCCAAGGAGGTCGTCAGGTGACTGACGTGACCGATCGTCCGACTTCGCCGCCGGCCCCCGAGGAGGAGCGTGACGCGCTCGAGTCGGCGGAGGCGTTCCCTCATCGGTCCGGCCTCCGGGGCCGCCTCGAACGCTCCGACGCGTGGCGCTCGATGTTCCGCCACCCGCAGCTCGACACCCCCCGAGGGCGAGCGCTGCAGGGGTTCTCGAACGTCTTCCTCCACGTGTACCCGGTCAAGGTGCCGGCACGCGTGCTGCGCAACCGCTACTCGTGGCGACTCGGGTTCATCTCGGCGGTGCTGTTCGGGATCCTGGCCCTCACCGGCGTCTACCTCATGCTCTTCTACACGCCAGCGGTCGGTTCGGCCTATGGCGACATGCAGCGCCTGCGCACCTCGATCGGCTTCGGTCAGCTGGTGCGCAACGTGCATCGCTGGTCGGCCCACCTCATGGTGCTCGTCGTGGCCCTCCACCTCGTGCGGGTGTTCTACGCCGGGGCCTACAAGAAGCCCCGCGAGTTCAACTGGGTGATCGGCGTGGTGCTGCTGCTGCTCACCCTCGGGCTGTCGTTCACCGGCTACCTGCTGCCCTGGGACCAGCTCTCGTACTGGGCGGTCACGGTCGGCACGAACCTCGTCAACTACGTCCCGCTCGTCGGCAACCAGCTCCAGGATCTGTTGATCGGCGGCGACCAGATCGGGCAGGCGACCCTTCTGCGCTTCTACGTGCTGCACATCGCCATCCTCCCGGGCCTGTTGGTGCTCGTGCTCTCGGTTCACATCTGGCGGGTGCGCAAGGACGGCTTCGCCGTCAAGCGCAGCGCCGTCGGTGCGTTCTCCGAGGGCGCCACCGAAACCGCAGCCGCTCCTGTGGCGGTCGGCGTCGCGGCCACCGATGCTGTGGTCGTCACCGACGAGGTGGCCGGCCGGAACTTCGCCACGCCGCCCCGGGCGCCCGCGGCGCTGTACGGCGACCGCCTCCGGGTCATGGGCGTCGTCGACCGCCAGTCGGTCACGGCCGAGGAGCGTGGTGTCGACGACACGGCTTTCACCTGGCCCCACCTCGTCGTGCGCCACGTCGTGGTGTTCCTCGGGGTGTGCGCCAGCGTCCTGCTGCTCGGCGTGCTCTTTGCGGCACCGCTGCGTGAGATCGCCAACCCGAACCTCACCCCCGAGCCGGCCAAGGCCCCGTGGTACTTCGCCGGGCTGCAGGAGCTGCTGTCGCACTTCGATCCGCTCGTAGCCGGGATCCTCGTGCCGACGGCCGCAGTGCTCACCTTCATCCTGCTGCCCTACATCGACCGCAACCCCGCGACCGAGGCCCGCAACCGCAAGGTGGCGATCGTGGTGTTCACGTCGCTGCTCGTGGCGGCCGTCGTGCTGACGGTCATCGGCACGTTCTTCCGCGGCCCCGGCTGGGTGTGGGTCAACCCGTGGGACCACTGGTACGTGGAGCTCTAGGAGGCCCCTGATGACAGGACTCAACCGTCGAGAGGTGCTTCGCACCGGCTGGAAGGCCGGCACCGCGGCGCTCGTGCTCGCCGCGGGCTGGACCGCGTGGGAATCGCTGCGCCCACTGGCCAAGCCGGGGGCCAAGTCCTCGCTCAAGCTCGGCAACGTCGGCCGGTTCGCGCCGGGCACGGCCACCTACGTGCCCGAGGGCCGCCTCTGGGTGGCCAACACCGGCACCACGGTCTTCGCCTTGTCCCAGAAGTGCCCGCACCTCGGGTGCCGGGTGCCGTTCTGCGAGTCGTCCGGGCGGTTCGAGTGCCCGTGCCACGGCTCGGTGTTCGACATCGGTGGCGAGTTCGTCGCCGGGCCGTCGCCGCGAGGCATGGACCAGTACCCCTTGTCGGTGGTGGGCACCGACCTTGTCGCCGACCTGACCAAGACGATCCCAGGCCCGCCCAACGGCGCCAACACCTACCTCACGCCCGCCAAGGGCCCGAGCTGCGCAGCGAAGGGCTGATCAGCCATGCCTGCCGAGCACCCCACCCCTCCCCCGTTCGAGCCCGCCGCGCTCGATCGGAGCCTGAACCGCTACCTGACCGTCGGGTTGGTCTTCATGGCCATCCTCATCGCCGGGTTCGTCATCTACAAGGTGCGCGAGCCAACCCTGCGCGCCGATGCCATGCAGGAGCAGCAGACGAACTACACCGCCATCGGGACGGTGCTGTTCGCCACCAACTGCAGCTCGTGTCACGGCAAGGGGGCCAACGGCGGGAGCGCACCGGTGCTGAACGCGAAGGAGTTCCTCACGGGGGCCACTGACGACCAGATCCAAGCCGTCGTCCGCGTCGGCGTGCCCGGAACCGACATGTCGGCATGGGGGCTCGACAACGGCGGGACCATGACAGAAGAGCAGATCCGCCAGATCTCGACCTACCTGCGCTCGCTCGAGCCCACGGCGCCGAGCGTTCCGAACTGGCGCCGCGGCAAGACCTGATCGGGCCGCCCGGCATCGCCCGTGCGTGCTTATGCTCAGCAGCTCGCGCAAGGTGAGGACCGCGCCCACGGGCGGGAGGATCAGTGGCCAAACCAACCATCCTGACCGTCGACGATGACCCGGCGGTCTCCCAGGCGATCACGCGAGACTTGCGAGCCCGGTACGGACAAGACCACCGCATCGTGCGCACCACCTCGGGTGCCGAGGCGCTGACGGTCCTCGAGGAACTGGCTCACCGCGACCACCCGGTGGCGCTGATCGTGTCCGACCACCGCATGCCGGAGATGACCGGCATCGAGCTGCTGGGTCGCTCGCGGCAGTGGGCCCCCGACGCCAAGCTCGTGCTCCTCACCGCCTACGCCGATACCGAGGTGGCCATCAGGGCCATCAACGACATCGGCCTCGATCACTACCTGCTCAAGCCATGGGCCCCACCGGAGGACCGCCTCTACCCGGTGATCGACGACCTCCTCGAGGACTGGCATCGGGCCAATCGGGGCCGCTTCGAAGGTGTGCGCGTCGTCGGCCATCGCTTCTCCCAGGCCGCGCACGACACGAAGAACTTCCTGGCCCGAAACCACGTCCCGTACCAGTGGTTCGATCTCGAACGCGACCCCGAGGCGGCACGGGTCCAAGAGCGCGTCGGACCCATCGCCGACGGTGGGGTGCTCGTGCTGCTGCCCGACGGGGCGACGATGCGATCGCCGTCCCTGCTCGAGCTGGCGGGCGCGCTCGGCTTGCAGACCCAGGCCGGGTCGTCGCTCTACGACCTCGTCGTGATCGGCGCCGGTCCGGCCGGCCTCGCGGCCGCCGTGTACGGCGCCTCGGAGGGCTTGCGCACCGTCATGGTCGAACGGGAGTCGCCCGGTGGCCAGGCCGGTCAGAGCGCCCGCATCGAGAACTACCTGGGGTTCCCGAACGGGCTCACCGGGCTCGACCTCTCCCACCGGGCCGTCACCCAGGCTCGTCGGCTCGGCGCCGAGATGGTGCTGGCCCACGACGTCGACAGCTTGACCCAGCGTGGTTCGGTCTACGCGGTGGGCCTCGGCGACGGCACCGTCGTCGAGGCTCGCGCCGTGCTGATCGCAACGGGCGTCTCCTACAGCCGCCTCGAGGCGCCCGGCGTGGCCGAGCTCACCGGGCAGGGCGTGTACTACGGCGCATCGGCTTCCGAAGCCCGTGGGACCGAAGGCGACGACGTGTACCTCGTCGGGGCAGCCAACTCGGCCGGCCAGGCGGCCCTGAACCTGGCCCGCTACGCCCGGCGGGTGGTGATGCTGGTTCGCTCCGACTCGCTCGAGAAGTCGATGTCGCAGTACCTGGTCGATCGCATCAACGCGACTGACAACATCGACGTGTGCCTCGAGACCGAGGTCGTGGCCGGTGCCGGCACCGCCCACCTCGAGTCGCTGACCCTGCGCCACCGGCCCACCGGCGCCGAAGAGCAGGTCGTCACGAACTGGCTGTTCGTGTTCATCGGCGCCTACCCGCACACCGACTGGCTCGGCGATGACGTTGCCCGCGATGACAAGGGCTTCCTGCTCACCGGGCCCGACCTGCTGGTCACCGATCCCGCTCGCTGGCCGCTGGCGCGTGCTCCGTTCCTGCTCGAGACGAGCCGGCCGGGGGTGTTCGCCGCGGGCGATGCTCGTTACTCGTCGATGAAGCGTGTGGCCTCGGCGGTGGGCGAAGGTGCGATGGCGGTTGCGCTCGTGCACCGATACCTCGAGACGATCTGAGTGAGGCGCTGATGCTGGCCGACGAGCTCCACTCCACGTTCCTGCTCGAAGGGCTGAACGAGTTTCAGATAGCGCAGCTGATCGTCGTCGGGACCGAGACGCCCTTCGTCGAGGGCGACGTCTTGTTCGAGGAGGGTGAGCCGGCCGAGTTCCTGTTCATCCTCATCGAAGGCGCCGTCGAGCTGTTCCGTCACAGTGGCGACGAGCTGGTGCTGCTCATGACGATGGTGACGCCAGGACAGTGGGCCGGCGGTCTTCAGGCCTGGGGCGGGGCGGGGAGCAGCGCCGGGTACCGCGCCACCGGACGGGCCGCCGGTGAGGGCCGCGTGTTCAAGGTGCCGTCGTCCGAGCTGGGTCGGCTCGTGGCGACGTGGTTCCCGTTCGGGCACCACATGATCAGCGGGATCTTCCAGACCGTCCGCAACATCGAGGCCACGGCCCGCCAGCGTGAGTCCCTCGTCGCCCTCGGGCGCATCGCGGCGGGCCTCGCCCACGAGCTCAACAACCCTGCCGCGGCCGCCGTGCGCTCGGTCGACGAACTGCGGACGGTGTGCGACGCGCTGCTCGGATCACTCGGCGCCTTGGCCCTCCACGGCATCACTGCCGAGCAGTACACGGCCCTCGATGCCCTCCGCCGCGAGGTCGCTCCATCGGAGGGCCCGCGCGATGCGCTCGCCATGGCCGACCTCGAAGAGGCCGTGGGTGACTGGCTCGATCGCCACGGCGTGACCGATGGCTGGAAGATCGCACCCACGTTGGCCTCGGTCGGGATCGACGTCGGCTGGTGCGATCGGGTCGAGGCGCTCGTCGGCGCTGAGCCGATCAGTGCGGCCATGCGCTGGGCCGCGGCCACGGTCAGCGCGGCCTTGCTGCTCGACGAGGTGGAAGAGGCCACGTCGCGCATCTCGAACCTGGTCGGAGCGGTGAAGTCGTACTCGCAGATGGACCGCACGGCCAAGGAGCCCGTCGACGTTCGCGACGGCATCCAGAGCACGCTGGTGATGCTCGCTCATCGGCTCCGGGGCTCGGTCGAGGTGGTCACGGACTACGCCGAGGGCCTGCCGCTCATCGATGGCTACGCCGGCGAGCTGAACCAGGTGTGGACGAACCTCATCGACAACGCGGTCGACGCGATGGACGGGGCCGGCACGCTGCGGATCTCCGCCCGTCGTGACGGCACCGATGTCGTGGTCGACATCGCCGACTCAGGTCCGGGGATGCCGCCCGGGGTGATGGAGCGGGTGTTCGAGCCGTTCTTCACCACCAAGGACGTCGGTCGCGGCACCGGCCTCGGTCTCGACATCTCCCGGCGGATCGTCATGACCCGCCACGGCGGCGACATCAGCTTCGACTCCAGGCCCGGCGAGACCATCGCCCACGTCCGCCTCCCCATCAGCCACTAGCAACGGGTCGCGGTCTGCCAGCCCGACTGGACGGGCGACCTGTCACCCTCGGTGCGCGAGCGCCTGGGGGAGATGGCGGCTACGGACATCAGCCGCAAGGTCAGCGCCGAGGCGACGCGGGTGGGCCGCAGTCAGCGCACCGCCACCGAACCGCAGTGGGCGGCGTTGGTCGTGCGCGATCGAAGCTGCGTCTTCGCCGGTTGAGCGCCCACTTGGGTGGTGCCATGCCCACCACGTCGTGCCATGGGAGGAACAAGGCCCCACCGACCTCGCCAACCTGGCCCTGGTCTGCTCCGAACACCACACCCTCATCCACCGCGACGGCTGGGCGCTGCGATGGGACGACGACATCGGCTGGGTTCCCTGCGGTCCCGGTGGCACCGCCCACGTTCGATTGCCACCGAGGGTCCCAGGCACGACGCTGCCCGATCGTCAACTGGCGCTGGCGTGAGCGCAGGTCCAACGCCAGTCATCACGGACAGCGCGGGTGGCAGACCCGTGGCCGGCTTCGAACTCAGCGAGGGCGGTGCGGGTCGCGCACGGGGATCGGTATCAAGGCCGGCTGCCGCCGGGGCTTGAGGCTGAGGAGCTCGAGCAGCTTCTCGATCAGATCGGGCACCCGATGAGCATAGGCGCTGAGGGCTGCGTTGCCCCTGGCGGAATAGGGTCGTTTGTGTGACGACGCTCCACCCGAATGCGCTCCGAGTGCGCGATGCCGCCCTGGCCCTCGGCCTCGAGGTCGAGATCCGCACCTTTCCCGAAGGGACCAAGACCGCGGCGGACGCCGCGGCGGCGATCGGGGTCGAGGTCGGCCAGATCGTGAAGTCGCTGATCTTCGCCGTCGACGGCGAGGTCGTGCTCGCCTACGTCAGCGGGGCCAACCAGCTCGACGAGCGCAAGCTGGCCGCGGCTGCCGGCGGCAGCAAGGCCGCACGGGTCGATGCCGAGACGGTCCGGGCGGCCACCGGCTTCCCGATAGGTGGCGTACCGCCCTTCGGCCATGCCACCGAGCTGCGGGTCTTCATCGATCCCGACCTGCTGGGCTACGACGAGGTGTGGGCCGCCGGCGGCACCTGGAACGACGTGTTCGGCATCGAGCCCCACCGCCTGGTCGAGGCCAGCGAAGGCCTGGTCACCGATCTCAAGCGCGGTTGAGCGCCGCGAGAAGGGTTGTCGAGTCGGAGATCCAACCCACGAGCAACTCGATCACCAACAGGGTGGCGTCGTGGTTGGAACGAGGCAGTCCGGCGCCGATCGCCTCCTGCACGCAGTCCTCGAGCACAACGCAGTGGTAGTCGCGGAACATGGCATCTTTGATGGTCGACTCGACACACACGCTCGTCGTACATCCGGTGAAGATGAGGTGGGTGATCCCTTGAGCCTGCAGTTGCTCGTCCAGGTCCGTCTCGAAGAACCCGCTGAATCGGTGCTTGTAGATGCAGAGGTCGCCTGGGTCGATCGGCAGTTCGTCAACGATGTCCGTGTTCCACGTGTCTCGCACCAGCACCCGACTGGGAGCGCCAGTGGGCGAGACCGTCTCGTCGCCAACGTTCATGGGGAGGTGCTTCAGCCAGTTCGGCGATGTCGGCGCGCCGGAATCGGACAGATCCGGTTTGAACGCCATTTTCAAGAACACAACGAGCATGTCGTTGGCGCGTGCAGCTTCGAGCACCTTCGCGGTGGGTTCGATCGTGGCCCGAATGCCGCTGAGGTCGATGCCGGCGCGACCGAACATGCCCCCTTCATGTCCGAAGTCGTTCTGCATGTCGACGACGATCACAGCCGTGCGACTTGGCTCGAACTCGAACGCAGTGGGCCGTGCTGCAATCGCCAGCGGTGCACGTAGCGAATCCATGGATCTCTCCTTCGCACCCGCTGCGCTCGACGATGCCAGCCCGAGCGAGATGGGAGAGTAACCGACGCCATCGGGCTCCAACGTCGGGCTCCGCACACCAACGGTGGGGTACCGCCTTTCCCCACGCAACCCAGCTGCTGGCCTAGAACCGGCTGGATGCCAAGAGCCGCACCAGTGACGAAGCGATGCCGACGAGGATCGACTCGGCCTTCCTTCGCAACACGCCCCACATGCTCAACCCCGTCACCTGGTGTGGGGACGTAGATCTGGTGCTCACGCCGGCTGGGCCGTTGACGACGTACGAGGACTGGGCGGTGGGCGCACGGTCGGCGCTGCTGCGCTTCGTAGTATTCGGCGGGTGAGAGCAGCGCCTGGTTCGGCGCCTGGTTCAGCGCACGGCTGGAGCGGGTGGGATGCCGCGCCGGTGGCGACCGCGGCGGCGCTGGGCTTGGTCGCTGTCATGCTCGGCTGGCGAGGCGGTGACCTGCCCGCCCAGCTGTTTCGGGCCGAACTCGTACGTCGGGAGGGCTTCACGCTGTGGAACGACCGGTGGTACGGCGGTCACCCCACCCTCAACTACAGCGTCTTGTTCCCGCCCCTTGGCGCGGCGCTCGGCGTGCTCACGGTCGGCATCGCCGCGTCGGTGGTGGCCACGGCCTGCTTCCATGACCTTGCCCGCCGTCACTACGGACCGGTGGTCGCCCGTGCCGGAGCGCTCTGGTTCGCCGTCGCCTCGATCAGCAACCTGGCCGTGGGGCGGCTCACGTTCGCCTTGGGCGCGGCGTTCGCACTGGCGGCCATGGCTACCTTCGACCGTGGCCACCGCTGGTGGGCCCTGCCCCTCGCGGTTGCCACCCCGCTCGCCAGCCCCGTGGCCGGGCTGTTCCTCGCACTGGCGGCCGTGACGGTGGCCGTGGCCCATCCGCGTCGCCGTGTCGCGGCGGGCGTGGTGGCCGCGGCAGCGCTCACGCCGTTGCTGGTGATCGTGGCGCTCTTCCCCGAGTCCGGGACGTTCGGGTTCCACGTCGGCGACCTGACCTGGAACCTCGTCGTCTGCCTTGTCGTGTGGCTCGTGGTGCCACGCGAGCACGTCGTGGTGCGCACCGGAGCCGTCCTGTATGCGCTGGCCAACGTGGCGACCTTCGTCATCCCGAGTGCGATGGGCACCAACGTCGGGCGCTATGGGCAGTACCTGGTGGCACCGCTGCTCGTGTGCATCCTGTGGCAGAAGCGGATGAAGCTGCTCGCCGTCCTTGCCGTCCCGCTCCTGCTGTGGCAGTGGCTGCCCGCCGTCGACGCCGTGGCCACTGCGGGACAGGACCCTTCGACCAAGGCCGATTACCACCAGCCCCTCCTCGGTGCCCTCGCTCGTCAGGGCGGCCCGCTGGCTCGAGTCGAGATCCCCTTCACCTTTCGCCACTGGGAGTCGTACTACGTCGCCCTCGAGCAGCCCTTGGCGCGCGGGTGGGAGCGCCAGCTCGACACCAACCTCAACCCCATCTTCTACGACGGTTCGCTCACGGCCGACACCTACCACGACTGGCTCCTCGACAACCGGGTGCGATGGGTGGCGCTGCCCGACGTCGCGATGGATTCGTCGTCTGAGGCCGAGGCCGCACTCATCCGCCACGGCCTCGCGTACCTGCACTCGATCTGGTTGGGCGAGCACTGGCAGCTCTGGGAGGTGCGTGACGCCCGGAGCTTCGTCGAGGGGCCGGCCACCATGGTGGAGCACGACGCCACCAGCTACTCGCTGCAGGTGACCGGTCCGGGCTTGGTCACCGTTGCCGAGCGGGCGTCAGGTCACTGGAACATCGACCTCCCCGATGCCGGCACCGGCCCCGGCGCCCCCTGCGTGGCCGAGGACACCCAAGGGTGGACGGTGCTGCGCAACCTCCCTGTCGGGCTCGTGAGCGTCGGGCAAGGCCTCACCGGGACACCCTGCCCCGAAGAGGGGTGACGACTCAACGACCGCACGCCACTCGCTAGCGTCCCGGCGGTCGAGGGGGAACCATGACAGGCGACAACGCGCCCAAGGCCGCATCGGAGCACACCCGGGCCAGGAACGCGGCGGCCACCACGCCGACCGATCCTGGCGACTTCGAGCGTGTACGGCGAGGGTTCGTCGCCTCGCACGCCACCGGGCGCATCGTGGACGGTCAGGGCCGCACCGTGTCCGACATCGGCCGGTACGGCTTCCTGACCACCGGCGCTCCCGCCCCCGACACGGTGCACCCCAGCCTCTGGCGTCATGCGCAGCTCAACGTCCACCACGGCGTGTTCGAGGTGGCCGAGGGCGTGTGGCAGGTGCGGGGCTACGACATCTCCAACATCACCTTCATCAGCGGTGACGAGGGATGGGTGGTCATCGACCCGCTGACCAGCGAGCACACCGCCCGCGCTGCCCACGAGCTGATCTCTGAGCACCTCGGCCACCGCCGGGTCACCGCGGTCATCTACACCCACTCGCACGCCGACCACTTCGGCGGGGTCCTCGGCGTCACCAGCCAGGCCGAGGTCGACGCGGGGCGGTGCCGGGTCATCGCTCCGGAGGGGTTCCTGCGCGAGACCGTGGGTGAGAACGTGATCGCCGGGCCGGTCATGGGCCGACGAGGCCTCTACCAGTTCGGTCCGCTGCTGCCCGCCGGCCCCACGGGGCACGTCGACTGCGGCCTCGGCAACTCGATCCCGATCGGTGCTCCGGGACTGATCGCGCCGACCGAGGACATCACGCGCACCGGTGAGGAGCTCGTCGTGGACGGGGTGCGCATCGTGTTCCAGCTGACCCCGGAGACCGAAGCGCCCGCCGAGATGAACTTCTTCTTCCCCGATCACGGGTGGTTGTGCATGGCGGAGAACTGCTCGCACACCATGCACAACCTGGTTCCCATCCGCGGCGCGCTCGTCCGCAACGCGCTGAACTGGTCGAAGTACATCAACCAGTCGATCGAGCTGTTCGGCGGGCGCACCGAGGTGCTCTTCACCTCTCACAACTGGCCGCGCTGGGGAAACGCCGACGTCGTCGGGTTCCTCACCGTGCAGCGCGACCTGTACCGCTGGATGCACGACCAGACGATGCGCCACGCCAACCACGGCCTGGTGCCCACCGAGATCGCCGCGACGCTCGAACTGCCGGCGGAGTTCCTCGCCCAGGACCACACCCGGGGGTACTACGGCGACCTCGTGCACAACTGCAAGGCCGTCTACCAGCGCTACCTCAGCTGGTACGACGGCAACCCGGCCAACCTCAACAAGCTCCCGCCGACCGAGTCGGGGCGGCGCTACGTCGAGCTGGCCGGCGGTCCCGCGGCGCTGCTCTCGGTCGCCCGTCGAGGGTTCGACGAGGGCGACTACCGCTGGGTCGTCGAGCTCGTCAACCACCTCGTGTTCGCCGATCCGCGGAACGGCGAAGCCCGTCAGCTCCAGGCCGATGCGTTCGAGCAGCTCGGCTACCAGTCCGAGTCATCCACGTTTCGCAACGCGTACCTGACGGGCGCCCAGGAGCTGCGCCAAGGCGCGCCGCAGCTGGGGACGTCGTCGCCCGTGCGAGCCCGGGGGTTGTTGGTGGCGATGACCGTCGAGCAGGTCTTCGACTCGCTCGCAGTCCGCGTCAAGGCCGAGGACCTCGGCGGGGTGGCGGTGGCCGTCAACTGGATGTTCACCGATCTCGACGAGCGCTGGGTGCTCGGCATCTCGAACCGCACGCTCTACGCGACCCCTGGTCGCCATGACCCCGCCGCCGCGGTGACGGTCACTCTCACCCGGGCCACGCTCCTCGAAGTCATCACCCAGACCACGACCTTCTTGGAGGAGATCGAGGCGGGTGGGATCACGATCGAAGGCGACGGCGGCGCGCTGCTGACGATCTTCGGGACCCTCGACACCTTCGACATCGGTTTCGGCATCGTCGAACCGTGACGGGCGGGCCGGCGCCAGGCGGCAGCCGGGGGCTCAGTCGGCCGGCAGCATCAGTCGGCCGACCACCTCGCCGTCGTCGAGGTGGCCGGTGGGCACGAAGCCGAGCCCGAGGTAGAAGGGCTGTGGTGCTCCGGGTCCGAGGGCCCAGCTCGTGAGCAGGGTGGTGAAGCCGCGAGCGCGCAGGTCGGCGACGACGGCTTCGACGACCCGAGCGCCGATGCCTCGGCGCTGGTGCCGGCGATCGATGAGGAGCCGCCACAGGTAAGGCTCGTCGACACCCCCGTCGGGGTCGGCGAGCATCACGAAGCCGACGACGTCCTCGTCTGCCAGCACGGCCCGCATCCATGGCCGGGTGCGAACACGGCGGCCCGTCTCTTCGGGATAGCCGGCGTCCACCTCTTCGGGGAACAGCGCGTCGAGGTACGACATCGCCATCGGAGAGACGTAGCGCTCCTCGTAGCGGTGGGTGCGCAGGCGGTAGACGGCCATGACCATCTCATCGGTCATCTCCGCCAGCCGCACCTCGGCCGGCGGGCCGCTCGGCCGGGCCAACCAGCCGCGCCGATCCTCGGCGAGCAGGGCGAAGTGGTCGTTGTCGAGCCACTCGCCGCGCACGAGCTCGGCCCTCACCGCGGTGCCCTCGTGGCGGAAGCCGAGGCGCTCGAGCAGGCGGGCTGAGGTCCGATTCTCGGGATCGACTTCGGCCACGATCCGGTGGACCCCGGTGGCGAACAGCCTGTCGACCACGCCGGCCACGGCCTCGGAGGCGAGACCTCTGCCCTGAGCGGAACGGGCCAGGGTGTAGCCGAGCGAAGCAGTCATGGCGTCGGCGGTCAGCCCGATCCCCAGGTCGCCGACCACGGTGCCATCGTGCTCGATCACCGCGGCGATCCAAGCGCCTCGGATCGGGTCGGCCGACCCGTCGACCATGGACCGGGCGTGCTCCTCGGGGTAAGGCGACGGCCAGTTCTGGTAGCGGGACACCTCAGGATCGCGGCGGAAGCCGACGACGGCGTCGAGGTCGTCGTCGTGCAGGGGGCGCACGGTGCAGCGAGCCGTGATGACGGGGAGCAGCGGCTGGTGTCCTGGACCGCCAGGCGCCTCGTGATCGGACATGGCCTGAAGCGTAGGGCGAGCAATCTCAGCGGCCCGACGTGATTCGGGCCGTAGCCTCGACCCGTCATGGCGAGCACCTCTGGAGCCACCCTCGTCGCGCGCGAGCTCTCGTTCTCGCACGGGCGAACGCCGGTGCTCGAGCAGATCAGCCTCGTGGTGGCGCCCGGCCACCGCCTTGGCGTGGTGGGGGCCAACGGCGTGGGCAAGAGCACGCTGCTGCGGATCCTGGCCGGCCAGCTCCGCCCGGACCGGGGGACCGTCACCACCCAGCCGCCGCACGCGGCCGTGGGGTACCTCCCCCAGGAGCCCGAGCGCCGTGCCGGCGAGACGGTGATCGACTTCCTGGTCCGGCGGACCGGGGTGGCCGCGGCCAGCGCCGAGCTCGACGTGGCCACGGCCGAGCTGGGCAGCAGCGATCCCGAGGCCCACGAGCGCTACGACATCGCCCTCCAGCACTGGCTCGATCTCGGGGGCGCCGACCTCGAGCAGCGCAGCGGCGAGGTGTGGGCCGAGCTCGGCTTGCCCGAGCGGCTGCTGCACCAGGACATGACGACGCTCAGCGGTGGCCAGGCCGCCCGGGTCTCGCTGGCGGCGACGTTGCTGGCCCGCTTCGACGTGTTCCTCCTCGACGAGCCGACCAACGACCTCGACTTCGACGGCCTTGCCCGGCTCGAAGCCTTCGTGACCGGGCTGCGGGCCGGGGCGCTGATCGTGTCGCACGACCGGGCCTTCCTGCAGCGCTGCATCACCGGCGTCATCGAGCTCGACGAGCACCATCGCACCGCGAGCTTCTACGACGGCGGCTGGGACGCTTACGAAGCCGAGCGGGCCGTAGCGCGTGAGCACGCCGAGGAGGCCTATGCCGGCTACTCGGGCACCAAGGCCGAGCTCGAGGACCGGGTCCGACGCCAGCGCCAGTGGGCTGACAAGGGTCTGGCGACAGCCAAGAAGCGCCCGCCCGACAACGACCGCGTTCGGCGCGGCGCCACGATCGAGCGCACCGAGAAGCAGGCCTCGAAGGTGCGCATCAGCGAGCGGGCACTGACGCGGCTCGACGTCGTTGAGAAGCCCTGGGAGGGGTGGCAGCTCCACCTCGAGATCGCTCGCGCTCCTCGAAGCGGTGACGTCGTGGCCCGGCTGGTCGGGGCCGTGGTCGAGCGGGGTGGCTTCACCCTCGGCCCGGTCGACCTGCAGATCGGCTGGGCCGAGCGGGTCGCCATCACCGGTCCGAACGGGGCCGGGAAGTCGACGTTGCTCGCCGCGCTGCTGGGCCGGGTGCCGCTGGCTGCTGGTGAGCGCTGGCTCGGGCCGGGCGTCGTGGTGGGCGAGATCGACCAGGCCCGCGCTCAGCTCGCCGGCGCACCGGGAGCCAGCCTCCTCGATGCGTTCATGGCGGCCAGCGGCATCGCCGTGCTGAGCGAGGCACGATCGCTGCTGGCCAAGTTCGGGCTCACCGGCGGCCATGTCGGGCGGCCGTCAGCCTCGGTGTCACCGGGCGAGCGCACCCGTGCCGTGCTGGCCCTGCTGATGGCTCGGGGCGTGAACTGCCTCGTGCTCGACGAGCCGACGAACCATCTCGATCTGCCCGCCATCGAGCAGCTCGAGCAGGCCCTCGGCACCTACGACGGCACGCTCCTGCTCGTCACCCACGACCGCCGGCTGCTCGAGACCGTCCACGTCGATCGGCGCATCACCGTCGACGGCGGCCGGGTCACTGGCTGAGCGTCAGGCCCCTGCGGCTGCGGCGGCCTCGTCGAGGCCCTGGGTGAAGGTGTTCCAAGCGAGGGTGGCGCACTTGATTCGCACCGGGAACTTCACGACGCCGCGCAAGGCCTCGAGGTCGCCCAGCTTCACCTGGGCGAGCACCTCGCCCGCCGACGCGTCGTCGCCCTCGGCGACGTCGTCGAGGACGTGCTCGTGGATGCTCATCATCGCCTTGAAGGCCCGAACGATCTGGCGGGCCTCGTCGACGCTCTTGCCCTTCATCGCCGCCGACATCATCGACGCCGAGCTCTGGCTGATCGAGCAGCCCTGGCCGGTGATCTTGATGTCGGCCACCGTGCCGTCCTCGACATCGAGGTACACGACGATCTCGTCGCCGCACAGGGGGTTGAAGCCCTCCGACCTCGTCGCCGGGGGCGACACCAGCTCGCCCCGGTTCCGCGGGTTGCGGTAGTGGTCGAGGATGATCTCGCGGTACAGGTCTTCGAGTCCGGGCATGGCCTGATCTTTCAGAGAGAGAAGAACTCGTCGGCGTGGTCGAGGCCGGTGATGAGGGCGTCGACGTCGTCAGTGTCGTTGTACACGTAGAAGCTGGCCCGGGCCGTGGCCCCGACGCCGAGCAACCGCATCAGCGGCTTGGCGCAGTGGTGGCCGGCGCGGACGCAGACGTTGTGCTGGTCGAGCACCTGGCTGATGTCGTGGGGATGCAGGTCGCGGAAGGCGAAGCTCAGCGCGCCGCCCCGGACCTCGACGTTGCGCGGCCCGTGGATCGTGATGTCGTCGCCGTACGTCTCGGTCAGGCGATCGATGGCGGTGCCGGTGACCGCCATCTCGTGGGCGCGAACGTTCACCATCCCGAGGGCGGTGAGGTAGTCGCACGCCGCTCCGAGCCCGATGGCTTCGGCAATGGGCGGCGTGCCGGCCTCGAACTTCACCGGCAGCACGTTGGGGGTGTAGCCGTCCAGGCGGACGTCGGCGATCATGTCGCCGCCGCCGAGGAACGGGGGCATCGCATCGAGCAGTTCCTCGCGCCCCCAGAGCACGCCGATGCCCGTCGGCCCACACATCTTGTGGGCGCTGAACGACAGCAGGTCGGCGCCCATGGCCCGCACATCGGTGGGCAGGTGGGGCACGTACTGGCAGGCGTCGACGATGGCGATTGCGCCGGCATCGTGGGCGGCATCGGTCAGCAGACGGACCGGGTTGATCGTGCCGAGCACGTTGGACATGGCCGTGAAGGCGAACGCCTTGGCGCCGTCGAGGAGCTGGGGCAGGTCGGTCAGGTCGAGGAGGCCGTCGGGGGTGAGCGGCACCCAGCGCAGCACGATGCCGCGCTCGGCGGCCAGCATGTGCCAGGGCACGATGTTGGCGTGGTGCTCCATGTGGGTGAGCACCACCACGTCGCCCTGGCCGAGGTTGGTGCGACCCCAGCTGTGAGCGACGAGGTTCAGTCCCTCGGTGGCGTTCTTGGTGAACACCACCTCGCGCTCGTTGTTGGCGTTGATGAACTTGCGAACTTTGAGACGAGCTGTCTCGTAGGCCTCGGTGGCCTCGCCGGCGATCGTGTAGACGCTGCGATGCACGTTGGCGTTGCACGTCTCGTAGTAGCTCTGCATCGCATCGAGGACAGCTCGGGGCTTCTGCGAGGTGGCGGCCGAGTCGAGGTAGACGATGCGCTCGCCGTTGATCTGGCGGTCGAGCAAGGGGAAGTCCTTGCGGACCTTGTGGGCGTCGAGGCCAGGGCTCATCGCCACGCCTCGTAGCCGTCGCGCTCGAGGCGCTCACCAAGCTCGGGGCCACCGCTGTCGACGATGCGCCCGTCCATCAAGATGTGGATGCGATCGGGCGTCAGTTCGTCGAGCAGGCGCTGGTAGTGCGTGATCAGCACGATGCCGAGCTCGGGCCGGTCCGCCTTCACCTCGCGGATGCCCTTGGCCACGATGCGCAGAGCGTCAATGTCGAGGCCGGAGTCGGTCTCGTCGAGGATGGCCAGCTCGGGTTCGAGGATGGCCATCTGGAGCACCTCGTTGCGCTTCTTCTCGCCGCCGCTGAAGCCTTCGTTGAGGTAGCGGTCGGCGAACGAGGCATCCATGCCGAGGCGCTCCATCCACTCCATGATCGACAGGCGCAGCTCGAGGATGCTGAGGTCGATGCCCTTGCGGGCCGACAACGCCTGGCGGAGGAACTGGATGTTGGAGACCCCGGGGATCTCTTGGGGGTACTGGAAGGCCAGGAACATGCCGGACTTGGCTCGCACTTCGGGCGCCCAGGTGGTCACGTCGTCGCCCTTGAACCAGATGTGGCCGGCGGTGACCTCGTACTCGGGGTTGCCGAGCAGGGTGTTGGCCAGGGTCGACTTGCCGGAGCCGTTGGGACCCATCAGGGCGTGCACCTCACCGGCCTTCACGACCAGATCGATGCCCTGCAGGATCTCGGGCCCCTCGACCGGCCGGGCGTGCAGCCCTTCGATGCGGAACAGCTCACTCATGGTCCACAGCCTATTACCACTATGGCGATAGTGGAATTGTCCAAGACGGCTTCGTGCTAGGTCGCAGGACCTTCGAGCTGGAGGTAGCGCCCCAGCTCGACGAACCCCATGCGGACGTAGATGGGGTAGCCGGCCTCGGAGGCCTGCAGGACTGCGGTTGAGCAGCCCCGCCGAGCACCCTCGGCGATCGCCGCCCACGTGAGGGCCTCGCCGTAGCCCCGTCCCCGGAGGTGCTCGGGGGTGGCGACGTTGTAGACGCCCACGGTGGTGCCGGTGATCGAGGTGGCCGAGCAGCTGACCGGATCACCATCGACGTAGCCGACGAGGACGCAGAGATCGTCGAGGTCCAGCAGGGCCGGCTTGATCAGCGCGTCGGCGACCTCGAGGGGCATGCCGAAGCCCGCGCTGAGCATCGCGGCGTGATCGGCGAGCCCCGCAGCAGTGGTCGCCACCTCGATCCTCAGGCCATTCGGGGGCGAGGGGATGGCAGGGATGACGACGAGTCCCATCGACGGGGGGCCGCCGACCGATCGCAACCCGGCGACGAGGCCGGCCTCGACCAGCGCGGGTGACACGCCGTCACGCACCCGCAGCAACCAGGGGAGCGATCGGGCGCCGAAGAACCCCAGGGCCACCTCGATGAGGGCGGCAGGGTCGTCGGGCGGGCGATGGAGGAACGCGCCGTTGAAGTAGGCGAGCGGGAGCCCGGTGGCCACCAGGGTGAGCGCTCCATCGTCACTGATCTCGCCGCCGGCGGCGCCGCCAAGCGCCGCCCACGTCGCCGCCAGGTTGTCGTCACCCGCCCGTGCCAGTGCGTCCCGATCCATGTCCATCGGCCTATGGTCGCGCAGGAACCTCAGGTGTCGCGGAGGGACTCCTTCCACGTCCGGAAGCGGGTGTGCTCGCTGCCATCCGGCCCCAGGCCCTGCCCGGTGCCGTCGGGGATCAGGCGGAAGGCGGCGGTGAGAGCGAGATCGTCGGCGTCGAGGGCGAGGTAGCGGGCGTCGCCGTGGTTGGCCGGCCCGGCCCGCCACAGCAGCCACCGTCCGATGCGGCGCTTGTAGGTGGCGGTGGGGCGCTCGGGCAGGTCGTCGCCGAGGCCGAGCAGCGAGGGCGGGGCCTCGATCCACGCCGTGGCCGGGATGTTGCGGTCGCGGATCGGCGTCGGTGGCAGGTCGACGGTGTGGACCGGGGTGTGATCGAGCGGACGCTGGTCGGCGGGCAGCGCCGGTCCGACCATCAGCGACCGACGATCGACGAGCTGGCGGTGGAGCCGCTGGCGGTGCGGTAGCTGGCGGTCGAGCCGCTCGCGATCACGGTGCTGGCGACCATCAGGAGCCAAGCATCAGTGGGGGAGCAGGGCCTCGGGGTCGGCCAGCAGGTCGGCCACGAACGGCGGCAGCTTCCCTGACGCGACGTCGGCGATCGTGACCTGTTCGAGCACCCGGCGCAGGCTCACCCGAACGGCCAGCCACACGTCGCGCAGCCCTTCAGCGGCGCCCGAGAACTCGAGCGTCTCGGGGCGGGCGCCCCGCACGTCGGCAAGCGGTCCCTCGACGGCCCTGATCACGTCGGCGAGGCGGATCTGGTCGGCCGGGCGGCCGAGCCAGTAGCCACCTTCGGCGCCTCGCTGGCTGGAGACCAGGCCGAAGCGGCGGAGCTCACCGAGGATGTTCTCGAGGAACTTCAGCGGGAGGCCCTGCGCCTCGGCCAGCACGTCGCCCTTGACCGGCCCATCGCCAGCGCGCACCGCCAGCTCGCACATCGCCCGCACTGCGTAGTCAGCCTTGGCCGTGATGCGCATCGGTCACCAGCCCCGATCGACCCACGCTTGGAGATGGGGACGCTCGGTGCCGATGGTGGTGTCGGTTCCGTGCCCCGGCAGCACCAAGGTGTCAGCGGGAAGGGTGAACAGTCGGCGGTCGACCGACGCGATCAACGTGGCGAAGTCGCCGCCATCGAAGGTGGCGTTGCCGACGCCGCCCGGGAACAGCGTGTCGCCGCTGAAGAGCACCGGTGAGCCCTCGACCTTGAAGCAGATCGAGCCCTCGGTGTGACCGGGGGTGAGGATCGAGTGCAGCCGCAGCTTGCCGACCTCGATGACCGACCCGTCGTCGATGAAGACGTCGTAGCCGACCTCCTTCAGCCGAGGCGCGTCGAGCGCAGTGACAGCCACCTCGTACCCCGCTTCGCGCATGGCGGGCACGGCTTGGATGTGGTCCCAGTGACCGTGGGTCTCGAGCACCCGGCGCACGCCGAGCGCCTGGCACAGCTCGAGCAGCTGCTCGTGCTCGTTGGCGGCGTCGAGGAGCACGGCCTCACCGGTCGTGATGCAGCGCACGACGAACACGTTGTTGTCGACCGGGCCGACGACGACCTTGTGGATCTCCATCTGCTCGTCGACGTAGTGCAGCGTCATAAGGGACCAAGTCTCGCACCTCGCCCCGCGCCCCGCCTCCCCGGGGATTCATGCGTTTTGACCGTGGGTTTCCCCGCCGGGCGGGGATTCATGCGTTTTGACCGTCGGGTTCCCCGCCGAGCGGGGATTCATGCATTTTGACCGTGGGGTTCCCCGCCGGGCGGGGATTCATGCGTTTTGACCGTGGGGTTCCCCGCCGGGCGGGGAGTGCGGCGTGCTTACCGTCGACTTGGACCGGACCGGACCGGACCGGACCGCCCCGGCCCGAACCGCTTCGGGCGCGGGTGCGGCTGTCACCCAGCCCGGCGCCGCCCGGTTACAACGAGACGACGTCGAAGCCGAGGGCGAGGGCGACGGGGATCTGCCGGGCGTCGAAGGTGAGGAACGTCGTGGGCTTCGGGAGGCGGTCGGCGGCGGCCAGGTGGAGCGCGTCGACAGTGCGAAGCGGGTGGCTGCGACCGAGCTCGCTGGCCCGGTCGAGGCAGCGCTGGTCGACGGGCACCACCGCGATGCGCTCCCAGTCGTCGCGCAGGGCGCGGCGGAGCTCGTCGTGGTCGCCGGGCAGGGGGCTGAGCCGCTCGACCAGCATCAGGGCCTCGGCGAGGGCCAGGGCCGACGCGCACCAGTCGTCGTCGGCTGCCATGGCCTCGAGCACGACGACGCGTTCGGGGCCTGTCAGGTACCGGGCCAGCAACGCCGTGGTGTCGAGCGCGATCGTCACCGTCAGCTCCCCCGGACTTCGTCGACGATCCGGTCGAGGCGGGACCCGGGCCAGGGATCGACCCGCAGCACCGGTGCCGGCCGGTCGGGCCGGCGGGGGAGGACGAGCCAGCCCCGGGCCGCAAGATCGGTGAGCGTGGGCTGGTCGTCGGTGGCTTCGAGGGGCCCGAGCTGGGCGACGGGCCGCCCGTCGACGGTGATGACGATGCGCTCGCCGGCCCCGGCCCGCCGAACGGCGGAAGCGGTCTGGTTGCGCAGCTCCCGGATGCCGACCTGTTCCACGAACCCACCGTAGCACCGGTGTACACATCACGATGTGCGAGGTTCGCCGCCCTCGGCTAGAACATCGGCCGTCCGCACCGCCGCACGGCGCGGCGCACCGCCCAGGAGGGCCGTCAGCATGAACTTCGCTTTCAGCGAGGAGCAGGAAGAGCTCCGTCGCACCGTTCGTTCGTTCCTCGAGCAGAAATCGGCCGAGGCCGACGTCCGCACGCAGATGGAGACCACCGACGGCTTCGACCCCGCCGTGTGGAGCCAGATGGGCGAGCAGCTCGGCCTGCAGGGCCTGGCCATCCCCGAGGAGTTCGGCGGCTCGGGCTACACCAACGTCGAGCTGGGGATCGTGTTCGAGGAGATGGGCCGCGCCCTGCTGTGCGCGCCGTACTTCTCGACCGTCGCGCTCGCCTCCAGCCTGCTGCTGGCCGCCGGTGACGACGCCGCCAAGCAGGCCTACCTGCCCGGCATCGCCTCAGGCGAGACGATCGCCACGGTCGCCTTCACCGAGGCCTCAGGCCGCTGGGACGAGGCTGGGATCACCCTGCCCGCCACCAAGACCGGCGACGGTTGGACCCTTACGGGCGACAAGACCTTCGTGCTCGACGGCCACACCGCATCGCTGCTGCTCGTCGCCGCTCGCACGTCGGCCGGCGTGTCGATCTTTGCCGTCGATCCCACCGCGGCCGGCGTGACCCGCACCCCGCTGTCAACGATGGATCTCACTCGCAAGCAGGCCAAGGTCGAGTTCGAGTCGACCCCGGCCACGCTGGTCGGCACCGAGGGCGCCGGCTGGGTCGCCATCGAGCAGATGCTCCAGCTGGCCGCCGTCGCCCTGTCGGCCGAGTCGACCGGTGGCGCCCAGCGGTGCCTCGAGATGGCGGTCGAGTACGCCAAGGTGCGCGTGCAGTTCGGCCGCCCGATCGGCTCGTTCCAGGCCATCAAGCACAAGTGCGCCGACATGCTGCTCGAGGTCGAGTCGGCCAAGTCGGCCGCCTACTACGCCATGTGGTGCGCCGCCGAGATGAACGACGAGCTGCCGGCGGTGTCGTCGCTGGCCAAGGCCTACTGCACCGAGGCGTACTTCCACGCCGCCGCCGAGAACATCCAGATCCACGGTGGCATCGGCTTCACCTGGGAGCACCCGGCCCACCTGTACTTCAAGCGGGCCAAGTCGTCCGAGCTGCTGTTCGGCGATCCCTCCTACCACCGTGAGCTGCTGGCGCAGCGCATCGGCATCTGACCCGAACGCGACCTCGTACCGGGCCGGCCCCTCAGGGGCCGGCCCGTGTCGCGTCCGGGGTGGGGGCCCGCGAAGCGCGGCGAACGCGGGACGGGCCCCGGCCTGTGTCGCGTCCGGGGTGGGGGCCTGCGAAGCGCGGCGAACGCGGGACGGGCCCCGGCCCGTGTCGTGTCCGGGGTGGGGGCTCGCGAAGCGCGGCGAACGCGGGCCGAGCCCCGCCCCGTACTGTCAAGCCCTGTGATGGGAGTCGTGCTGATCGTGGTGGCCGGGTTGGCCGTGTTCGCCATCGCGGCGGCGGTGATCGGCCGGGAGGCGCATCGCCTGGACGCGGTGGCGCCCCGGGCCGTGTACGACCAGGACGAGGCGGTGACCTTCGTGGCCGACCACCTCCCCGAGGTGGCCCAGGCCCGCCTCACCTCAGCCGAGGTCGCCCAGCTCCTGCGCTGGCACCTGCGCTACCTCTGGCAGAAGGGCCTGCTCCCGGCCGTAGCGGAGGACCAGGTCCAAGACATCGCCACCCCGGTGGTGGTGGCCGAGACCACCGTCGTCGGGTACCTCTTGGGCGAGGCCGACGGACTGGGGATGGACGTGCTCGACGAGGACGTCGCCCTCGTCGTCGACGCCCATCTGGCCTACTTCGACGTGATCGGCGCCGTCGGCCCGGAGGCCGACGATCCCGACGTTCCCGACGTCGGCCTCTAGCCCCTCTAGCCCCTCTAGCCCTTCGTCGCCGATCGAGCTTGTGCGCCCAACGCAGGCCCTGGCCCCTTTCGACGCACAAGTTGCCCACCGCGCTACCTAGTCGCGCCCGCCGGTGCGAATACGTCGTCCTACCGATGTGCCGAGAGGGTTCAGGGGCGCAAGGTGATGGTGCCCAACTGCCTCAGGAGCATCCCATGGACACCGCCAGCACCTACGCCATCGTTCGTCATCACGGTCAGGCGCTCTGCGACGAGGCAACTGCTCGTCGCCAGGTGCGGTCCGGTCGCCCGGCCCGCCGCTTCGGCCGCTCGGTGCGCCGCCGCGCTCGCGCCGCCTTGCCGCCGGGTTCGGGCGGGCCTCTCCGCCAATCACCCTCGATCGGTACGCTCGCCGCATGCTGCTTGGCCGAACCGGCCTGAGTCCCGTGCTCGTCGGGCGGTCCGCCGCCCTCGGCCGGTTGCGGTCCCTGCTCGGTGGTGTGGCGGCCGGGGGTGCGCCCGGCCCGACGATCGCGCTCGTCAGCGGCGAGGCCGGCGTTGGCAAGACCCGCCTGCTGCGAGAGCTCGGCGCCGGCGCACCGATCGGCACCGTCGTGCTGGCGGGCCAGGCCGAGCCGGGTTCGCTCGGGCGGCCGCTCGAGCTGGTGCGGTCGCTGCTCGGCCCCCACCCCTTCGACGCACGAGCTGATCTCCCCGAGTCGACTCGGGCCTCGGTGACCGCCATCGTCGAGCGGATCGGAGACCGTCCAGGGCTCGTGGTGTTCGATGATCTCCACTGGGCCGATGCCGAGAGCGTCGAGGTGTTCGAACGGCTTGCCGCCACCGGCCCGGCCACCATGCTCCTCGTCGGAACGTACCGTCCCGAGGACCTGAGCCGCCGCCTGCCAGGAGGCGAGATGCTCGGTCGGCTCGAGCGACGCCACACGGTGCACCCGGTGCACCTCGACCGCCTCAGTCGCGACGAGGTGGCGTCGTTCCTGGCCGCGGTCGCCGGGCGTCCCGCCCCCTCGGCCGCAGTCGAGGTGCTGTCCTCGCGAACGGGAGGCAATCCGTTCTTCCTCGAGGAGATCATGGCTTCGGCCGGTGACATCCCCCTCGAGCGCTTGGTCGATGAGCCGCTCCCGTGGACGCTGGCCGAGCTCGTGGCCCATCAGCTCGACGGTCTGAACGCCGACGAGCGGCGGGTGGTCGAGGCGCTGGCCGTCATCGGCCGGCGGGTGCCGTTCGACGTTCTCGCCATCGTCACCGAGCTGGGCGAACGCACCCTGATCGCGCACCTCCGTTCGCTCGTCGCAGCCGGCGTGCTGCTCGAGGAGCGGCCCGACGAGCTCAGCTTCCGCCATGCGCTCGTGCGCGACGCGGTGCAGAGCCAGCTCCTCGGCCGTGAGCGGCGCCGACTCCACGAGCGGGCGCTGGCGGCACTGATCGAGTCGACCTGCGCCACCGACTTCGCCGACCTGGCCCGTCATGCGGCGGGCGCTGGTCGCTACGACGACCTCGTGCGCCTCGGGCGCAGCGGCGTCGCCCACTACCTGGCCCAGGGATCGTCGTTCCAGGCCCTGCGACTCGCTGTCGAGGCGTTGGCCGAGGCCCCCGATGACGTCGAGCTGCTCGCCGGGGCGGCCCGCGCCGCCTGGCTCATCGGGCTCGATGAGGAGGCCGCCGAGCACGCCCAGCGCTGGCGCCTCGTTGTCACCGGCACCGACGACCTCGAGGGGCGGTGCGCGGCGCTGCGCCAGCTCGCCCGGATCCGTCACGAACAAGGCCGCACCACCGAGCTCTGGGCGCTGACCGACGAGCTGGAGTCGCTGATCGACGAGCTCGCCGTGGGCGAAGAGCGGCCGCGGGTGCAGGCCTTCCTGGCCCAGGCTCACATGCTGAACGACCACAACGACCTGGCCATCGCCTGGGCGCTGCTGGCCGAGGCCGAGGCGCTGCGGATCGGGGCCGACGCCGTGCGGGCCCAGGCCATGGTCGAGCGCGGGTCGGCGCTCGTGATGGTCGGCGAGGTCGACGGCGCCGTGCTGCTCCGCGACGGTTCGGCACTCGCCGAGTCGGCGGGTGACCTGGTGACGGCGACGCGAGGTCTCAACAACCTCATTGGGTCGGTCCCCCTCTCGCTCGACGAGCGCCGCGCCGTCGTGGCTCGTCTCAACGAACTGGCCGAGCGCAGCGGCTTCACGATGCTCGGCGCCGATGCCATGGGCCGCACCGCCTTTCTCGAGGTGCACGCGGGCCAGTGGGAGGCCGCGTGGAACGCCGCGCAGACCTCCGCCCGTCCGTCGCAGCAAAGGGGACACCCAGGCGAGGACTGGGCCACGGGGATCGAAGCGCTGCTCCTGATCGAGGCCGGTCGCGCCGACGAGGTCGAGGCGCGGTTGCTTCGGCCGCCCGAGAGCGTTCACGGGCGCCACTGGTACAGCCCGCACTGCGTTGATCGGGCGTTGCGCCTAGCGCTGCTCGCGCAGCGCGGTGGCGCCGATCGGCTCGACGTCGATCTTGCTTGGCGGGCGGTCGAGGAGCTCGTCGCCGAGCAGTCGGGATCCGAGCTCGACCTCGTGTCGATTGAGATCGAAGCGGCCCTCGCCCTCGGCATCGATCCCGCTGCCGTCAGGTCGGCGCTGGGTGGTCTGCGGCCTGTCGTGTCCGGCAACCTCGGCGGGCTGCTCGAGGCCAGGCTGCGGGCCGCCGATGGCGATGCGGCGGGGGCGGCAGAACTGCTCGACGCCTGGCTGGCGGCCCCGGCGGTCGAGGTCGTCAGTGCCGCGACCCGAGCCGGCGCCGAGGCCCTGCTGGCCCGGACGCTGCTGGGCCTGGGCGACACGGACCGGGCCTTGGTCGTCGCCCGGCGCGGGCGTGACCGCCTGGCGGCCTGGCCCGGTTGGCGTCGCGATGACCTCGATGCGCTCATCCGGCGATTGGAAGGGGCGCGGTCCTACGCCGCCGGCGACACCGAGCTGACGCCTCGTGAGCGCGAGGTTGCCGCCCTGCTGGCCGATGGGCTCACGAACGCGCAAGTGGCGGCCGCGCTCTACATCTCGCCCAAGACGGCGGCGGTGCACGTGTCGAACATCCTCATGAAGCTCGGGATGGCGAGTCGCGCCGAGGTGGCCGCGTGGGCGGTGCGCAGTGGCGTGGCGCGGGCCAGCTGATCGCCGATTCTTCCCCCGAAAAACCCTTTCGCCGAGTCGATGGCTGTGCTGGACTACCCAGACCGAAGGAAGGAGGTGGTCCAACTGCATCATCAACGTTCTGGGACCTCGGAGGTGGCTGGCCGCTAGTCGGCTCGCTGGACCACCTGGCGAATTCCCGCCATCCACCATCGCTCTCGCTGCCGGGAATCGGTCCCACCCGGCGACCAACGTGCGAGGCCGATCCCATCCAGTGTTGCCGCTCGGGGCACCCACACGGGTGCCCCGAGTCGCGTCCGGGCTCGCCTCAGTCGCCGTAGCCGTCGGGGTGCGTCGAGTGCCACCGCCACGCGCTGGCGATCACTTCGTCGAGCGTGCGGTCGGGGCGCCAGCCGAGGACCTCGGCGGCCTTGCGGTTGTCGGCGAAGACCGCCTCGGGGTCGCCGGCCCGCCGGGGCCGGTCGACGGTGGTGATGGTCCGGCCGCTGACCCGGCGGGTCGTCTCGATCACCTCGCGCACCGTCGAGCCCTTGCCGGTACCGAGGTTGATGGTGGTGCTCTCGCCGCCACCCTCGAGGTGCTCGAGGGCGAGGGCATGGGCCTCGGCGAGGTCCTCGACGTGGATGTAGTCGCGGATCGCGGTGCCGTCCGGGGTCGGGTAGTCGGTGCCGAAGACGTCGAGGGAGTCGATGAGACCGAGTGCGGCCTTCATCACGATCGGCACGAGGTTGAGGGTGACCGTCCAGTCCTCGCCGATGACGCCGTCGCTCGCCGCGCCGGCGGCGTTGAAGTACCGCAGCGACACGAACCGGAGACCGTGGGCCTGCTCGAACCACGGGAGCATCTCTTCGACCATGAGCTTGCTCTGGCCATACGGGCTCTCAGGGTGGAGGCGGTTGGCCTCGGACACCGGGAGCACGTCGGGTGTCCCGTACACCGCGCAGGTGGAGGAGAACACGAAGTGGCGGATCCCGGCCTGCTGGGTCACGTCGAGCAGGGCCAGCGAGCCACCGACGTTGTTGCGGAAGTACTTCTCGGGGACGTGGACGCTCTCACCGGCGGCCTTGGACGCGGCGAAGTGAAGGACAGCATCGACGTCATATTCGGCGAGCACCTTGGCCACGAGGTCCTGGTCGGCGATGTCGCCGACGACAAGGGGCGCATCGAGCACGGCGCCGCGATGACCAGCGTCGAGGTTGTCGAGCACCACGACCTCGCGTCCGCGCGCCCGTAGGGCCCGGACGGTGTGGGAACCGATGTATCCGGCGCCGCCGGTGACGAGCACGGACATGGGGACGACCTCCTGAAGTGGGAGGCCCAGGGTAACGAGCCTCCTCGGGGCCGGTAACGTCCCACGACATGGAACGGCCCTCGCGCTTCGAGCACTACCGCTTCGTCGGCGACAAGCGCAGCCAGGTGGTCCACGAGGTCGACGCCTGCGATGCCCCCGAGGTGATCGCCGAGCTGATGGCGGCCGGCACGTTCCTGTGCTTCGGTCCCGACACCTTGCCCGAAGCCCGCAACCGCGGCTACCACCTCTGTCGGGCCTGTCCGGGCGTTCGCGCCGCAGCTGCAGGCCTTCGGGCCGACGCCGACGCCTCGGCTTGACGACGCGCTCGTGAGCGGCGCGGGCCACGGCGCGTGAACGGCAGCTTCGTCTCCGATGGGCTGACGTTGGCCCGTTACCTCGCGTTCCCCGCCGGCCGCGCCGCTGCTCCCGCCGCGGGCGTGCCCGGCGTGGTGCTGTGCCACGGGTTCCCGGTGGGGCCGCTCGATGCTCGCCAGTCGGCGGGCACGTTCCCTGAGCTCGTCGATCGGATCGCCAACGAGATGGGGTGGGCGGCCATGACGTTCACGTTTCGGGGCTGTGGGCACAGCGAGGGCGACTTCGCACTCGGTGGCTGGCTCAGCGACCTCCGCGCCGCCGTCGAGCACCTGGTCGCCGAGGCCCATCCGTCGGGCGTGTGGTTGGTCGGGACCGGCGCCGGCGGCTCGCTGGCCATCGTGGTCGCCGCCGACGATCCGCGGGTGAAGGGTGTGGCGGCGCTTGCCGCGCATGCCGACTTCGACGACTGGTCGGCCCAGCCCCGGCGGTTCCTCGACCACGCTCGCGAGATCGGGGCGGTGCGCACGCCGGGGTTCCCGGCCAACACCGAGCAGTGGGCCCGCGACCTGCGCACGGTGCACCCGATCACCGCCGCCACTCGCTTCGCCCCGCGACCGCTGCTGCTGGTGCACGGCGACGACGACGAGAGCGTGCCCCCGACCGATGCCCGGCTGCTGGCCGAGGCACACGGCGCGGCCGAGCTTCGTCT
This sequence comes from Acidimicrobiales bacterium, assembly GCA_038244535.1. Lineage (GTDB taxonomy): Bacteria > Actinomycetota > Acidimicrobiia > Acidimicrobiales > Ilumatobacteraceae > JBBRTJ01. Next base: position 66,252 of record JBBRTJ010000002.1, read on the forward strand.
GATCGGCGGGGCCGGTCACCGACTCCGCCACGACCCTCGGGTCGTCGCGATCCTGCTGGGCTGGCTCGACCGGCAGCGAAACGCCGCCGCCGGTCGAGCCTGACCAGGGTCGTTCAGCAGACGTAGCCAGCGTCGGCGATGCAGAACTTGCTGACCGTCGCGTTCGTGGTGTCGAGGTTGTTGTCGAGGTCCTTGGAGTACGCCGTCACGCTGTACGCATGGGGGTGGTTGTAGCTCGTGAACGTCATGCTCCACGTGGTCGTCGTGGCGTTCGGCGAGTCGGGGACCACTGGCACGGTGATGACCTGCGGCTGCCAACCCGAGGGGTCGGCGCAGGTCAGCGGCCCGCACCAGAACTCGTTGTGGTCGCGGTTCTTGATGCGGACGTAGACCATCTTGATGCCGGGGTTCGCGCCACCGAGGTCAGTTGCCGTCCCGGTGACGGTCACCGAGAAGTTCTGACGGACGCCGCCCGGGAACACGATCAGTTGGCGCACCGTCGGTGAGGTGATGGTGGTGGTCGGCGGGCTGCTGGCCGACGTGAGCGTGTAGTTCACGTTGGCGGGGAGCGCGGCTCGGGCACCGTTGCTCGCCACCGCTACGGCCTGCAGGAAGTAGCGGGCGAGGCCGGGGATCACGGGCTGCGCGAACGACCACGTGGTCGAGGTGGAGCCCGGGCTGGCGACCGGGACCGTGTTCTCGATGTAGGTGGCGTTCCAGTTCTTGGTCGTGGCGTTGTACCAGCGCAAGGACTTGTTGTCCCGCAGGGAGACCGCAACGCTGCTCACGCCGAGCGTGCTGGTGGCGGTGCCCGAGGAGGTGAAGGTGGCCAGGCCCGTCACGTCCGTCACCGAGTTGTTGATCGGTGACGTGATGGCGGTGCTGGGCCGCGGAGCGATGTCGGCGGGCAACGCGAACGCCGAGAGGTAGCCGTCGAGGCCGGGCACGAAGAGGTGGTTCCCGGCGAGCGCCGGTGATCCCAACATGCCCCCGGTCGGGTAGGTCCACACGCGGGCACCGGTGCTGGCGTCGAGGGCGACCAGGCCGGCGGCGACGTCGCCGAAGAACACCACGCGGTTGCCGGCGGGGCCTGACACAGCGACCGAGGAGATGACGATCTGGGTCTTGGGACCGACGTCGGTGGTCTTCCAGATCTTGGCTCCGGTGACGGCGTCGAGGGCGTAGACGCCTTCGCCGTAGCCGAAGTAGAGACGGTTCCCGACGAGCGAGGCGGTCGTCTTGGTGTTCCCAGTCGCCGACGGCGAGTCGGTGCGCACGGGGAAGTTCCAGATCTGAGTCCCGGTCGTGAGGTTGAGGGCGTACATGTACCGGTTCTTGCCGTTCACGTAGACGACGCCGTCGGGGAAGCCGTTGACGCCGGGGGCGCTGATGGTCGGACCCGCTCCGACGTCATCGTCGTTTTCGAGGATGAGGGTCTGGAAGAACCACGCTCGAGTGCCGTCACGGGCGTCAAGGGCGTAGACCGCACCTTCGGGGCTGGAGCCGCCGAACACGAGCAGGGGGCGACCGGTGGAATCGACGGCGATGGCCGGCGGTGACCACGAGCCGGTCAGCGGTGCGCTGCCCGGAGGGTTGCCGAACGTGCTGTACGACCACTTGACCGAGCAGTCCGAGGCCCGCACGGCCCACTCGTGACCGCCGTCGTCGTTGCCACTGGCGCCGCCGTCGCCGATGTACACCACCAGGCCCGTGCCGTCGACGTCGGCCACCACCGGTGATGCCAGCAGCTGACCTGTCAGATCAACCTTGCATGCCACCTGGCCGGTGTCGGCGTTCAGCTTGTAGAGGTTGTGGTCGGTGGCGCCGAAGTAGAGGAAGCCGTTGACCACCGAGGGCGTCGAGTTGACGGCGACGTTGGTGAGCTTGGCCTGCCAGAGGAGCTTGCCGGTGGCGGCGTCGAAGGCGCTCATCAGTCCGTGCTGGCTGCCCTGGTACACCACGGTCTTGCCGAGGCCGGCGCTGTAGGCCACGACGGGTGAGCCGTAGAGCGGGCCACCGCTGTAGGACCGCCAGTCGAGGGCCATGGTGCCGGCGTTGGACGCGGTGAACGGGGTGAGCGCCGAGTAGCCGCTGTGGACCGGGTCGCCGTGGAACATGGGCCACGAGTCGGTTGGGCTGGCGGCCTGGCTGGCGATGGCCGCCGGTGCGGCGCCGGTGGCGGCGACGGCCACAGGCGCGGAGGCGACCAGCAGCGTGGTGACGAGAAGCGCGGTGCGCTTCGGGCGGCGGAACCGGCTCCCGGGGCGCGCAGGCGAAGGGACAGACACGATGGGGGCCTCCTGGGGGCAACGCCGGATCTGACTATCGTACCGACGGGTCGTTCAGGGGGTCAACGCGGGGGGGTGGTCCGTTCGGACCTTTGGCGGCGCGTGGGTCGGGGTGGCGGCGGTACTGTCGAACGTCGTGGACGAGTGCCGATGAGCAGCCCCAGGAAGTCCCCGACGCCCTGCCTGTCGGTCGTGATGCAACCCGTCTTGTTGACCACGATCGCCCCATGGGGCAGCGCCGGAGCGATCTCTCGGGCGACCGACTCGATGTAGCTCAGGTCGGCCGAACCGTCGTCGCCCCGCGGGGTGGGCACGCAGAGGTAGGCGAGCTCACAGTCGGCCGCCGGCGTTGCTGCACCCGCCACGAAGCTGAGCCGTCCACCTTCGACACCTTCGGGCCGGGCAGGCCCCTGTGGTGAGCCCGACGTAGCCGGTCTCGATGACGACGATCTTGGCCATGGCTCCTCAGGTGGGCAACGCAGGTACCACCAGCTTGACGGGCTGAGCCAGACGGATCGGCAACGTACCGCCCCTGTCCCCGTCCCCAGGTGGCTAGCGCCTACCCTGGCTGGGTTCCCCGACCAACGAGGTCTACTGCAGGCCGCGCGCGCTCATCACCGGAGTCACCGGACAAGACGGCCAGTTCCTGGCTGAGCTGCTCCACGAGAAGGGCTACGAGGTGTTCGGCCTCGTCAAGGGTCAGAACAACCCCAAGGTCGAGATGCTCTCCCACGAGATGCCATTTGTCGAGGTGATCAGCGGTGACCTGCAGGACCTGCCGTCGCTCGTCGGTGCGCTCGAGCAGACCCAACCCGACGAGGTCTACAACCTCGGTGCGATCAGCTTCGTGGCGATGTCGTTTCGCCAGGCCGAGCTGACCGCGAACGTCACCGGACTTGGTGTGCTGCGCCTGCTGGAAGCGATCCGCATGGTGGGCGGTGCCCAGAACAACCCGATCCGCTTCTACCAGGCGTCGAGCTCAGAGATGTTCGGCAAGGTCCGCGAGACGCCGCAGAACGAGGGCACGCCCTTCTACCCACGCTCGCCGTACGGCTGCGCCAAGGTCTTCGGCCACGACATCACCGTCAACTACCGAGACTCCTACGACCTGTTCGCGTGCAGTGGCATCTTGTTCAACCACGAGTCCGAGCGTCGCGGCCTCGAGTTCGTGACCCGCAAGATCACCAATGCGGTGGCCCGCATCAAGCTCGGCCTGCAAGACGACGTGGTGCTCGGCAACATCGACTCGTTTCGTGACTGGGGCTACGCCGGCGACTACGTGAAGGCGATGTGGCTGATGCTGCAGCAGCCCGAGCCCGACGACTACGTCGTGGCCACCGGCGAGACCCACAGCATCCGTGAGTGCCTCGACGTGGCCTTTGCCGCCGTGGGCATCAGCGACTGGGTCGACTACGTCAAGCAGGACCCCCGCTTCTTCCGGCCCGCCGAGGTCGATCTGCTGGTGGGTGATGCCAGCAAGGCGCACGCCAAGCTGGGCTGGAAGCCCGAGGTCGACTTCAAAGGCCTCATCGAGCGCATGGTGGTCCACGACCTCAAGGTCGAAGCCGAGAAGGCCGGTCGGCGCTAGCGCGACGTCAAACAGCCGTTCGCAGCCACGCTGCCGTGCGCTCCAGGCCTTCGCGGAGCTGAACGTGGGGCTCCCACCCGAGCACCGTTCTGGCCAGGGTGATGTCGGGTCGGCGCTGCGTCGGGTCGTCGACGGGAAGCGGTTCGTGCACGAGCCTCGATGAGGAGCCCGTGATCTCGATGACGAGGTGGGCCAGTTCGGCGATCGTGAACTCGTTGGGGTTGCCGATGTTGACCGGCCCCGTGATCGGGCCGTCGAGCAGGGCGAGCAGACCGCGCACCTCGTCGTCGACGTAGCAGAACGATCGGGTCTGGTCGCCGGCGCCGTAGATCGTGATGGGCTCGCCGGTGAGGGCCTGCACGAGGAAGTTCGATACGACTCGTCCGTCTCGCGGTCGCATCCGAGGTCCGTAGGTGTTGAAGATGCGCACGATGCGCACCTCGAGTCCGTGGTAGCGGTGGTACGCCATGGTGATGGCTTCGCCGAAGCGCTTGGCCTCGTCGTACACGCCGCGCGGTCCGATCGGGTTGACGTGGCCCCAGTAGTCCTCGGTCTGGGGGTGCACCTGAGGGTCGCCGTACACCTCGCTGGTGGAGGCGAGCAGGAAGCGGGCGCCCTTGGCCTTGGCCAGCCCGAGCGAGTTGTGGGTGCCGAGGCTGCCCACCTTCAGCGTCTGGATCGGCAGCTCGAGGTAGTCCTTGGGCGAGGCGGGGCTGGCGAAGTGCAGCACGGCGTCGACGGGGCCGGGCACCCAGATGTAGGTGCTGACGTCGTGGTGGAGGAACGTGAAGCCGCGGCGGCTCCACAGGTGCTCGAGGTTCGTCATCGAACCGGTCACGAGGTTGTCGATGGCGACCACCTCGTCGCCGCGTTCGAGCAGGGCGGTGCAGAGGTGCGAGCCGAGGAACCCTGCTCCACCGGTGACGACGACGCGGCGGCCGACCACGTCAGCGCCCGATTCCGAGGTAGGAGAGGCCGGCGCGATGCGCATCGCCCCGGTCGAGGAGGTTGCGGGCATCGACGAGCGCCTTGCCCCGCATCACGCCGGCTGCCTTGGCGAGGTCGAGCCATCGGAACTCGTCCCACTCGGTCAGCACCACGAGCACGTCGGCGTTGTCGCAGGCGCCGTACGGATCGGCCACGACGGTGATGCCGGCGAGGTCAGCGCTGTCGGATGCGATCACCGGATCGACGGTCGGGTCGTAGGCGCGGATCGTGCAGCCGCGCTCGCGGAGCCGTTCGATGATGGCGAGCGATGGGGAGTGGCGGCGATCGTCGGTGCGGGCCTTGAAGGTGAGGCCCCACACGCCGACGGTGGTTGCCGCCGGGGCCTGTCCACCGGCGGCGACCACCTTGTCGGCGACTCGTTCGAACTGCTCGTCGTTGACGGTGATCACGCCCTTGAGGAGGCCGAAGTCGTAGCCGGCGTCCTCGGCGATGGCCACCAGGGCTCGGGTGTCCTTGGGGAAGCAGCTCCCGCCCCAGCCGGGCCCCGGCTTCAGGAAGTCGTGCCCGATCCGGCGGTCGTAGCCGAGGCCGAGCACGACGTCGCTCACGTCGGCGCCGACCGCTTCGCACACAGCGGCCACGGCGTTGACGAAGCTCACCTTGGTGGCGAGGAACGCGTTGGCGGCGTACTTGATCGTCTCGGCTGATGCCGGGTCGGTGATCAGCACGGGTGCGGCCAGCGACTCGTAGAGGGCAGCGACCGCGGTGGCGGCCTGCGGGTCGTCGCTGCCGACCACCACGCGATCGGGGTGCAGGAAGTCGTGGACGGCCGAGCCCTCGCGCAAGAACTCCGGGTTCGACACGACGGCGATCTCGGGGCGGCCCAGCACTCGTTCGACCACCTTGGTGGACCCCACGGGCACCGTCGACTTGTTGATCACGATGGCGCCGACGCGGAGCTCGGGAGCGATCTGGGCGGCGGCGGCCTCGATGAAGCTCAGGTCGGCGCGTCCGTCGGGACCCTGCGGGGTCGGAACGCAGAGGTAGGCGAAGTCGCAGCCGGCGGCCGCGACAGCTGCACCCAGCACGAAGCGCAGCCTGCCGTTGGCCAGGCCCTCGGCCACGAGCTCAGTCAGACCGTCCTCGACGATGGGAACCTCGCCGCGCTGGAGGCGCGCCACCTTGCCGGGGTCGATGTCGGCACAGACGACCTCGTGGCCGAGATGGGCGAAGCAGGCCCCCGAGGTGAGGCCGACGTACCCGGTTCCGATGACGGCGATCTTGGCCATGTCTCCTCAGGTCCGCTCCGGCTCAGCGAGCTGTTCCACGGTCCGCCGCGGTCCTGCGAGCGTAGGCCGTGAGGTGGGCTTCGAGTGCGCAAGCCGAACGGTGGGGGTGCTCTAGGTTCGCGAGGTGGGCGGCATCGAGGAACCTGACCAGAGGGTCGCTCCCCGGTGGTTGGGCCCCGCGATCGTCTCGCTCGTGCTGGTGGCGGTGGCCGCCGCGATTGCGTTCGTGTTCTGGCCCGGCCACATGGACCCCGACACCTTCACCGAGTACGACCAGGCGTTGTCGGGCCACTACACGGACTGGCACACCCCGGTGCTCAGCTCGCTCTGGCGGATCGGCATCTCGATCGGGTTCACGAGCCCCGGCTGGGTGCTGTTCGGCGCCGCGGCCACGTTCCTGTTCGGCGGCTACCTGTGCCTGCGGATCGTGCTGTCCCGATGGGCTTCGACAGTGGCGATCGTGCTCATCGCGCTGTCACCGCAGGTGCTCGGCTACCTGGTCCACGTCGGCAAGGACAACTGGATGACGTGCCTGTTGCTGATGACCTTCGGCACCATCGGCAAGGTGGCCGCAGCCCCCCGGGCGCGGCGGTGGTCGTGGGTGGCGCTGGCGCTCGTCTCGGCCTTCCTCCTCGCCGGGGCCCGCCTGAACGCCCTGCCCGCGCTGCTCGTGGCCATGGTGACGCTGGCGCTCGTGTTACTCGGTGTCAGCCGCCGCGATGACCCGCCGCGCCAGTGGACCCTTCGCGTCCCGGCGTGGCGCGGCGTGCTGGCGGCGGTGGCGGCGGGTGCGGTGGTAGCGCTGGCCATCGCCGGCGCAGTGCGGGTGACCACCTACCAGGTGCTCGGCGCCGAGCGGAAGCATCCCGAGCAGATGCTGTACCTGTTCGACCTACTCGCGCTGTCCAAGCGTGAGCGCGTGGTGCTGGTCCCGCCCTCGATCTTCCCCTCTCAGGACCTTGGCCTCATCGATCGGCTCGTCACCGACGCCTCGGCTGACTTCCTCGTCTACGGCCCGACCGGGACGGTGCTGCTGCCCATCGAGGGCGATCGTCTCACCAAGCTCCGTCAGGCGTGGATCGATGCCATCCGGGACCACCCGAAGGGCTACCTCGCCGTGCGGGCCAAGCGCTGGCTCGAGCAGGCCTCGGTGACGGCGTGGTCATGGGAGGCGTACCACCCTGGAATCCTCCCCGACCCCGCGGTCTTCGGGCTGGATCGGCCCGAGATGCAACGACTGCACATCGAGCGGCCAGGGCTGCACGATGCCGCCACGACCTACCTCCAGTGGTTCACGACCTACATCCACCTCGAAGGCGGCGTGGTGCACGTCGTGATCGCCTACCAGATGATGCTCGTTGGCGGTGTGGTCGTGATGTGGAGGACCCGACGGGTGCGGGCTCGCGCCCTGGCCGGGCTGTTCCTCGCCGCGGGTCTGTACGAGCTGTCGTTCTTCTTCCTCGCTCCGACGACCTTCTACCGAGACTCGTACTGCACGGTCGTGGTCGGCCTCGTCGCTGCCGTGACGTCCTTGGCCGAGCTGCAAAAGGCTCGCGCTCGGCGATCGACGGCGACCCGGGCGGCGCTCGACGAACCGTCCGGTCAGGCGGGCTTGGTGGCGAGCAGCACGAGCGACTGACCCACCGGGGGCGACCAGCGCTGCTCGATGGGCCGGATGATCGGGACGGCCACCCGGTCGTAGAGCTTGGCCCGCGCCGGATCGGTGGGCCGCTGCTTGAGCAACCGCACCGAGACCAGCCAGGCCAGTGCCCCCGGCCCGTTCATGTACCGGCACGAGTCGACGGTGAAGCCCGCCCGCTGGACCACCTGGGTGAGGCCCTTGCGGTCGTAGCGCCGCTGGTGCCCGATGGCCTGGTCGAACTCGCTGTAGAGCGCCATGTGGGCCGGCACGAACAGTGCCAGCGTCCCTCCGGGGACGAGGGCGGCGAACGTCGAGCGCAGCGCGCCGAGGTCGTCGGGGATGTGCTCGAGCACGTTGATGGCCACGGCTGAGCCGAACGGGCCGGCTGTCACCGACTCGTCAACGCCGCCGTTGATCACCGTGATGCGGTCGTCGCCGCCGAGCTCGCCTTGGAGCAGGGCGAAGGCCCGCTCGCTCGGCTCGCACGCCACCACCGCGCCGTGCTCGGCCAGCGCCCTGGTGAAGGTGCCGTGGCCCGCGCCGATCTCGAGGATGGGCCCGCGGAGGGCCGGCTCGATGACCGCCATGATCCAGTCCCGGTAGCGCTCGAGCGAGTCGAGGGAGTCGAGCGAGTCGGCCAGCTCGGTGTCGGCCTCATCGAAGGCCGCCGGCGTCGTCCGTGCGGCCCGGCGGGCGGCGAGGGCACGACCCTTGGGTGAGTAGCGGGCGATGCAGTACCCGGCCCGCACGCCGTCGCGCCAGCCGATCTTCTTGCCCTCGGCATAGGTGCGCCCGTCGTAGGAGATGCCGACCTCGTAGATGCGATAGCGACCGGCCGCCAGCTTGGCGGTGATCTCAGGCTCGAAGCCAAAGCGGTCCTCTTCGATCTCGATCGACTGGATGACCTCTCGGCGAAACGCCTTGTAACAGGTCTCCATGTCGGAGAGGTTGAGGTTGGTCATCATGTTGGAGCCGAGGGTGAGGAGCCAATTGCCCACGGCATGCCAGAAGTACAGGACGCGTCGCTGCCCACTGGACACGAAGCGGGAGCCGTAGACGACGTCGGCCTTGCCTTCGAGCAGCGGTTCCAGCACCAGGGCGAAGTCGGCCGGGTCGTACTCGAGGTCGGCGTCCTGGACGATCACGTACTCCGCGGTGGCGTGGCGGAAGCCCGTGCGCAGCGCGGCTCCCTTGCCCTGGTTGTACTCGTGGAAGATCACGCGGACGTTGGGCTCGTCGAGGGTGGCCAGCAGACCCCGGGTGCCGTCGGTGGAACCGTCGTCGACGATGATCACCTCGGCGGTGAACGGCGACGCGAGCACGGCGGCGACGACGCGCTCGACGGTGCCGACCTCGTTGTAGCAGGGGATGATCACCGAGAGGCAGGGTCGCCGGGCCTGGGTCATAAGGAAGCAAATGGTACCTGCCGTCCCGTTCACCATCGGTCAGTCCACGTGCTCTGACCGCTGTAGGCCGGACTCGGCCGGTACCGTAGAACGGTCATGGCTCGCCTCACCTCATCACGATCACGAGCAAGCGCGGGTGCTTCCCTGACCGTCGAGAGCCGTTCGGCGGATGGTCGGACGATGACCGGCGGCCACCTGGCCGAGATCTGGCGGTACCGCGAGCTGCTGTGGACCCTGGTTCGACGGGACCTGAAGGTCCGCTACCAGAGCTCGGCGCTCGGCTTCGTGTGGTCGCTCCTGAACCCGCTCGTGTACCTCGTCGTCTACTACCTCGTATTCGAGGTGTTCCTGAAGAACGGCATCGATCGCTTCCCGGTCTTCCTGCTGTCCGGGCTCCTGCCCTGGCTGATGTTCTCCGGCGCGCTGATGGCTGGGACCCCGTCCATCACCGCCAACGGCTCGCTCGTCAAGAAGGTCTGGTTCCCTCGCGCCGTGCTGCCCCTCGCCGCCGTCGGCACGGCGATGGTCAACTTCTTCCTCCAACTGTCGGTGCTGGTCGCCTCCCTCGTGATCTTCCAGTGGGTGCCCGACCCCGCCTACCTCGTGCCCGCACTCATCGGCCTCGCGGCCATGATCGTCCTCGCCGCGGCGCTGGCGCTCGTGCTGTCGGTGGCCAACGTGCGGGCCCGAGACACGATGCACCTGGTCGAGGTGGCGATGCTCGTGTGGTTCTGGCTCACTCCGATCGTGTACCAGTTCGAGCGTCCCTACCAGGCGTTGGTCGATCGCGGGCTGGGCTGGCTGATGCTGCTCAACCCCCTGACCGTCACGACGATCACCATGCAACGCTTGTTCTACGGCCGGGCCGATGTTCCGTCGGCTACCGGCAACGGCATGAAGCTGATCCCCGACAAGTCGGTCCTCTGGTACATGGGGATAGCGCTGTTCGCGCTGGCCGTCGGAGTCGCGGCGTTCGCGCTCGCGCTCCGCTTCTTCGCCCGCCGAGAAGGCGACCTCGCGGAGGACATCTGATGGGGTCGGCGATTCGCCTCGACGGCGTGTCCAAATCGTTCCTGATCGGCAGCGACCGGCCCGCCAGCTTGAAGGAGCGCATCGTGCGGGGCCGGCGGTCCACGAGTGGGAGCGCGCCGTTCTGGGCCTTGCGCGACGTCGACTTGGCCATCGAGACATGGCAGACGGTCGGGCTCCTCGGTCACAACGGCTCGGGGAAGTCCACCCTGCTCAAGGTGGTCGGGGGGATCTTGTCGCCCACCAAGGGCACCGTCGAGCGGCATGGCCGCATCGCATCGCTGCTCGAGCTCGGTGCCGGCTTCCACCCCGATCTGACCGGGCGCGAGAACGTGTTCCTCAACGGGGCCATCCTGGGGCTGTCGCAACAGGAGCTCCGATCGCGGTTCGACGCCATCGTCGAGTTCGCGGAGATCGAGCAGTTCATCGACACCCCGGTGCGCAGCTACTCCTCCGGCATGTACATGCGGCTGGGCTTCGCCGTAGCCGTCAACGTCGACCCCGACATCTTGCTGATCGACGAGGTCCTGTCCGTCGGTGACGAGACCTTCCAACGCAAGTGCCTCGACCGCGTGCGCCAGTTCCAGAAGGACGGACGCACGATCGTGGTGGTCACGCACTCCGCCGATCTCCTGCGTCAGATCGCGGACTCGGTCGCGGTGCTCGACGGGGGTCGGCTCGTGGCGTACGGGCCCCCCGGCGAGGCCATCCGCTCGTTTCGCGAGCACCTCCTCGAACGCCAGCTCGACCGGCAAGCGGTGGTCGATGAGCGCCACGCGCAGGAGATCCCTGAAAGCGCGGCCACGGACGCAGGTGGCGCCTCGGTCGGGACGCGTCAGACCGCCACCGAGGCGCGTGGCTCGACGCAGGAGGGCAATCGTGACCTCGCGGTGCGGATCGACTCGATCGAGCTCCTCCACGACCGACTTGCTGAGCGCTCGTACCTGCTGCCCGGCGAGGGGCTCACGATCGCGGTCCACTACACGTGCCGCGAGCGGATCGACGACGTCACGATCGGCTTGAGCATCGTCAACCTCGCCGACGGCAAGGAGCTGTTCGGGACCAACACCGAGTACCTGGATGCCCCACTCGCCTACCTCGAGGGCAGTGGCACGGTGTGCTTCGATCTTGCCGCTGTGCCCCTTCTCGACGGTACGTTTGCCGTCACCGTCGGCATCGTGTCGCGTGACTTCGGACGCGTCTACGACTGGTCCGAGCAGCGCCATCGCTTCGAGGTGATGAATCCGTCACGGTCCGTCGGGGTGGTGGCGCTCCCCGTGACCGTCAGCCAGCCAGCGGACCGCTGACGGGGGTCGCCTCCGCAGCGGTGGGCCAGGTGATGCGAGCGTGCGAGGCCTCGGGACCGTCGTCGGTCCACCAAGCGACCCCACCCTGGACCAAGGTGACCACCGCGGCGTCGACGTTCGCTGGGGCGTCAGGGATCCAGCCGAGGAGACGGCGACGAGCCCCAGGCGGGATCACGCCGGGCAGCGGGACCACGGGTGCGTGCTCGAAGTCGACGAGGGCCGGCCCCGCACACCAGGCGACGCCGACGTTGATGGCGTGGTCACCCCGGCTCTGCAGGGGCTGATCACTGCCATTGACGACGGTCGCCTCCAGGCGCACCCCTCCGCCATCCGGCCGAAGCTCGACCGCCTCGATCGTGATCCGCCGCCGGTCGGCCGCTCCGATCGGCCGCTGAACGGGGAGGTTCGTGCGGGGGTGGCCGAATCCCAGGGGGTTGAACCTCGGGGGTCGGTAGTGGTCGCGGGGGCGCCCGGCTTCGGGGAGTCGATCCAGCATCGATCGGTGCACGAAGAAGGCGTTGACACCGCTCGAATCGCAGGCGACGAGGCCATAGCCGTGGCGGACTGCCACCTCGTCGAGGGCGTCGAGGCTGGCCCCGTGTCGGTAGGTCTGGTCCCACGCCGTGAGCGGTCGGTTCCGTCGGCGCCAGTACGAGCCTGGCGGGAAGGCCGCGTTGTACTCGACGACCACGACGACAGGTGACCGCTCGGCGAGGAGCCGGTCGAGCACCCAGAAGTCGTTGCCGTCGATGTCAACCACGGCGACGCCGAGCACCTCCGGCGTCGTGGAGGCCAGCAGGTCGGCCAGGTTCGCCGTGGTCACGTAGCCCGCCTTGATGGTGAGGGAGCCGGAGACCTGGAGCTGCGCGGCTCGCGCCGCGCGATCGGGATCGCCCTCCATCCAGGTGCCGGACCAGCCTTGCTCGACGAGCACGCGCGTGCAGTTCTCGGAGCCGTCGCCGGAGCCGATCTCGACGAAGGTCTGTGGGGCCTCCGGCACACGCTCGAGCAGGGCCAGCAGCACCCCATCCTCGCCGTGCTGCGAGAACCACGACTGCTCGGCCGGCTCGAACGGGCCCGGCCGGACCGCCTGGTAGCGCTCCCACCGCCTGGCGTTGCGACGGGCGAACAGCTCACCGAGCCGTCGACGATGGCTGAGCCGGCACTCGATCAGGTAGACGACGTGGTCGATGGCGCCCCGGCCGCGACCGGCGAGCATCGAGGTCCAGGTGGCCCACACCGAGGCCACCTTAGGAGACGCTGCGGCGGCGTGGCCCGGCGCGGTGAGCGGCTCTGGGGAGGGCGGCCGGATACGGTGATCGACCATGTCCACCATCAAGGCAACCATCACCAAGGCGAAGCAGGACCCTCGCCTTCGCGGGTTGGTGCGGCGGATTGCCGAGCCGTTCGCAGTGCCGTTCGTCCATCGTCTCGACGCCCGGTATGGGCGCGGTGGTACCCACGATCCTGTCATGGGACCCGAGTCGCAACAGCTGCTGGCTCAGATCCCTGCCCTGCTCGGAGCTGTGTCGGCGCAGAACGCGGCCGCTCGTGGTCTGACGCGCAGACAGACCGAGCTCAAGGGCTTGATCGACCTGGTCAGCGGCTTCGGGGAGGCGATTCGCGCCTTGCAGGTGCAGCTGACCGAGGCTTGGGCCGTCGAGTCGCAGCTGGCCGAAGACATCAGGTGGCTCGATGAGCGCATCGCCTTCGTTCGTCGCGAGGTGCTCAACGAGGTCCAGTACAGCTCGAGCAGGCCGAGCTCAGCTCGCCCGCTGACCGACACCAAGGTGCTCACACCCGAGAAGCTGACCGCATCGCCGCTGCGTCTGAATCTGGGTTGTGGGCACATGATGCTCGACGGCTTCGTCAACATCGACGCTCGTGAGCTCCCCGGGGTCGATGTGGTCGCCGACCTGCGTTCGTTGCCCTTCGACCCGGGGACCGTCGACGAGATCTATGCGGCGCATGTGATCGAGCACTTCTCCGACGAGGAGCTTCACCGCTCGGTGCTCCCTCACTGGCGGTCGCTGCTCGCGCCGGGAGGCGTCCTGCGGATCGTCGTGCCCGACGCCGAGGCGATGATGAAGCGCCACGCCGAGGCCGAGATGTCCTTCGACGAGCTCCGTCTCGTCACCTTCGGTGACCAGGAGTACTCGCTCGATTACCACTTCACGATGTTCAGCCCGGCGTCGCTCGTCGCGGTGCTGAAGCAGCACGGCTTTGACATGGTCGAGGTGGTGGCCGCCGCGCGTCGCAACGGGCTCTGCTCGGAGATGGAGCTGACCGGATCGGTTGCACCGGACGCACCAGCCCGCGTCAGCTGACCATGGCCGGCCAACGACCGCTCCACGTTGCGCTCTACTCGGGAGTGCTGGTCGATCACGATGCGATCTCGACCAGCCTGGCGTTGAAGCTCGACGTGCTCGAACGGTGGCGATCCGCCGGTCTGCCGGTCGAGTGGATCACCTTCGTGCAGGGCACCGACCGGACTGACCCACGGGTCGTCGTGACTCCCGATGCCTCGGCGGCCTTGGCCCACCCGGGGTTCGCGGGTGCCGACGTGCACGTGTTCGAGTTCGGCATCCACTACTCGCTGTTCGA
>JBBRTJ010000003.1:0-80216 GCA_038244535.1 Acidimicrobiales bacterium
AAGCCGTCGACGCGCTGTTCGATAACGTCCGACGCGGCCGAACGATCACCGGTGCCAACAAGCGCCCGCTGAAGTCTATCAGTGACATGCTAAAGGGCAAGCAGGGCCGTTTCCGCCAGAACCTTCTTGGCAAGCGCGTCGACTACTCCGGCCGTTCAGTCATCGTGGTCGGCCCCACGCTCAAGCTGCACCAGTGCGGCCTGCCCAAGCTCATGGCGCTCGAGCTGTTCAAGCCGTTCGTGATGAAGCGGCTCGTCGACCAGGAGCTGGCCCAGAACATCAAGTCGGCCAAGCGCATGGTCGAGCGTCGGCGCCCGCAGGTGTGGGATGTGCTCGAGGACGTGATCAAGGAGCACCCGGTGCTCCTGAACCGCGCCCCCACGCTTCACCGCCTCGGCATCCAGGCCTTCGAGCCCGTGCTGGTCGAGGGCAAGGCCATTCAGATCCACCCGCTCGTGTGCACGGCGTTCAACGCTGACTTCGATGGTGACCAGATGGCGGTGCACCTGCCGCTGTCGGCCGAGGCCCAGGCCGAGAGCCGGGTCCTCATGCTGTCGGCCAACAACATCTTGTCGCCTGCCTCCGGCCGGCCCATCGTGACACCGACCCAGGACCTCGTGATCGGTGCGTACTACCTGACCGAGCACGTGGTGGGCCTGAAGGGCGAGGGTCGTACGTTCCGTCACCGCTGGGAGGCTTACCTGGCCCTCGACGAGGGCGGCATCGCCCTCCACGCCGGGATCAAGGTCGTCGGGCCCCGACTGGCCGACGGCACCCGGGAAGAGTTCGACACCACCGTTGGTCGTCTGCTCTTCGAGGAGACCTTGCCCGTCGGCTACGTCGAGGAGTTCGGGCACATCAACGAGCCCGTCAAGAAGAAGGACATGGGCGTCATCGTCGAGCACCTCGCGGAGCAGTACCGCAAGGCCGACATCGCCGAGTCACTCGACGCCTTGAAGGCGATCTGCTACCGCTACGCCTCGCAGTCCGGTCTCACCATCTCCATCGACGACGTCAAGACGCCGGTCGAGAAGAAGGCGCTGCTCGATCGCTACGAGAAGGAAGCCGAGAAGGTCGAGAACCAGTTCCGGCGGGGCATCATCACCGACGGCGAGCGTCGGGTGCAGGAGGTCCGCATCTGGACCGAAGCCACCGACAAGGTGCGCGAGGCCATGGAGGCGCTCCTTCGGTCCGAGTCCTTCAACCCCATCGAGATGATGGTGGGCTCCGGTGCCCGCGGCAACATGATGCAGGTTCGCCAGATCGCCGGCATGCGTGGCCTCGTGGCCAACCCCCGAGGCGACATGATCCCGCGGCCGATCAAGTCGAACTTCCGTGAAGGCCTCGCCATGCTCGAGTACTTCATCGCCACGCCGGGTGCCCGTAAGGGCCTCGTCGACACGGCCCTGCGGACTGCCGACTCCGGGTATCTGACCCGCCGTCTGGTTGACGTGGCCCAAGAGCTCATCATCCGCCAGATCGATTGCGGTTCGAGCCTCGGTGTTTGGGTCGAGCAGGTCAAGGCCGACACCGCCGGACGGCGCAGCTACCTCGAGACCAAGCTCTACGGCCGGGCGTTGCTCAACGATGTGACCCTGTCAGATGGCACGGTGCTGGAGGCCAACCGAATCCTCGGTGACGAGGAGACCGACCTGCTTCGCGATGACCCGGCCATCGACCGGATCAGGGTGCGCTCCGTGCTCACCTGCGATGCCGAGCTCGGCATCTGCGCCCTCTGCTACGGCCGCTCGCTCGCCACGGGCAACCCGATCGAGCTCGGCGAGGCCGTGGGTGTCATCGCGGCACAGTCGATCGGCGAGCCGGGCACGCAGCTCACCATGCGAACGTTCCACACTGGTGGCGTGGCCGGTCGCGACATCGCGGGCGGGCTGCCCCGCGTCGTCGAGCTCTTCGAGGCCCGCCGGCCCCGTGGTGCTTCCACCCTGTCGCGCTCGACCGGTGTCATCCGGATCGCAAACGACGAGGGCAAGGGCATCCCGGTCACGGTGGTGGCCAACGACGGGACCGAGGACAGCTACGGCCCCTTCCTGTCGCGCATCGACGTCCTCGACGGCCAGGAGATCGCCGCAGGCGAGCCCATCGTCGACGGGCCCCGTGACCCCAAGGAGCTCCTCGAGATCAAGGGCGTGCGCGAGACGCAGCTCTACCTCGTCGAGGAGGTCCAGAAGGTGTATCGGGATCAGGGCGTGTCGATCCACGACAAGCACATCGAGCTGATCGTGCGTCAGATGACGCGGCGGATCGGCGTGCAGGAGCCCGGTGACACCGACTTCCTGCCGGGAGAGCGCGTCGACCAGAAGGTCTTCCGTGAGACGAACAAGGTCATGGTCGATGCCGGATCTCGTCCCGCCGAGGGGCGCCCGGAGCTCATGGGGATCACGAAGGCGTCGCTGGCCACGGACTCGTGGTTGTCGGCGGCTTCGTTCCAGGAGACGACACGGGTGCTGACCGAGGCGGCCATCGACGGCCGTGGCGACAACCTGGTCGGGCTGAAGGAGAACATCATCATCGGCAAGCTGATCCCCGCCGGGACCGGCATGGACCGCTATCGGGAGTTCGACGTTGCTGCTCCCGACTACCAGCCGATGGCCTTCTACTCGTCGGACGAGCCCGATCCGGCCGAGTGGCTCGCCTCCATCAGCGGCGGTTTCGGCGCTGAGCAGTCCGAGGTCAGCGAAGCCTGAACGCAGCTGGGTCAGGGGCGGGTTGCCCCCGCTCCTGACCCCGCCTAGCATTGCCCGTCGGCCCGCGCTCGATCGAGTGCGCCCCACGATGCAAGTTCGTCTCGTCCCTTTCGTCGCAAGTAGTCCGCTGAGGTAGCGCGTGCCCACGATCCAGCAGTTGGTCCGCAAGGGCCGCATCACCAAGACCGACAAGACGAAGTCGCCTGCCCTGAAGGGCGCGCCGCAGCGGCGGGGGGTGTGCACCCGCGTGTACACGACCACCCCCAAGAAGCCGAACTCAGCGCTGCGCAAGGTGGCGCGCGTACGACTCACCAGCGGGATGGAGGTCACGGCCTACATCCCTGGCGAGGGTCACAACCTCCAGGAGCACTCCATCGTGCTCGTGCGCGGGGGCCGGGTGCGAGACCTTCCCGGCGTTCGCTACAAGATCATCCGAGGCACGCTCGACTCGAGCGGTGTCAAGAACCGCAAGCAGGCGCGCAGCCGCTATGGCGCCAAGAAGGACAAGTGAGCTGACCGATGCCGCGCAAGGGTCCTGCCCCCCGCCGAGAGCTGACGCCCGATCCGGTCTACCGGTCCGTGCTCGTCACCCAACTCGTCAACAAGGTGCTGCTCGAGGGCAAGCGCTCAGTTGCCGAGCACATCGTCTATGACGCCCTGAAGATCATCGAGGAGAAGACCGGCGCCGAGCCGATTGCCACGCTGAAGCGTGCGATCGACAACGTCAAGCCCCCCCTCGAGGTCAAGAGCCGCCGCGTCGGTGGCGCCACCTATCAGGTCCCTGTCGAGGTCCGCCCCCGCAGGGCCAGCACCTTGGCGATCCGTTGGACCGTCGGGTTCGCCCGTCAGCGCCGCGAGAAGACCATGGCCCAGCGACTCGCCAACGAGTTGCTCGACGCCTCGAACGGCGTCGGGGCTTCGGTCAAGCGCCGTGACGATCTTCAGAAGATGGCGGAGTCCAACAAGGCCTTCGCTCACTACCGCTGGTAACCCCAGCCTGAGCACCCCTTCGATGGTGACCGGGCGTCAACCGCCCGGTCATCGTCATGTCACCCCCACCACGCAGACGAGAAGTGACGGATCAGATGGCGAATCGTGAGTTTCCCCTGGAACGAACCCGGAACATCGGGATCATGGCGCACATCGACGCGGGCAAGACCACGACCACCGAGCGCATCCTCTACTACACCGGCAAGACCTACAAGATCGGTGAAGTGCACGAGGGTGCCGCGGTCATGGACCACATGATCCAGGAGCAGGAGCGTGGCATCACGATCACCTCTGCGGCCACCACGTGTGTGTGGCATGACCACCGGATCAACATCATCGACACGCCTGGCCACGTCGATTTCACCATCGAGGTCGAACGTTCGCTGCGGGTGCTCGACGGCGCAGTGGCGGTCTTTGACTCGGTTGCCGGGGTCGAGCCCCAGACCGAGACGGTCTGGCGGCAGGCCAACAAGTACAACGTCCCCCGCATGTGCTTCATCAACAAGATGGACCGCATCGGCGCCGACTTCTTCCGCACGGTGGCGATGATCGCGGATCGCCTCGATTCGACGCCGGCCGTCATCCAGATCCCGATCGGGGCCGAGGGCCACTACCGAGGCCTCGTCGACCTCATCGAGATGAAGGCTCTTGTCTGGGACGAGACCAAGGACAAGGGCGAGCACTACGACGTCATCGCCATCCCGGCCGAGCTCGAGGCTCAGGCTGAGGAGTGGCGGGCCAAGCTCCTCGATGTCGTGGCGTCCGAGGATGACGATCTCATGGAGAAGTACCTCGACGACCAGCCCATCACGGCCGCCGACATCAAGCGCGCCGTGCGCAAGGGGACCCTTGCGTTCTCGTTCGTCCCGGTGCTGTGCGGATCGGCGTTCAAGAACAAGGGCGTCCAGCCGATGCTCGACGCCGTGGTCGACTACATGCCCTCGCCGCTCGACATCAAGCCAGCCCAGGGCATCGACATGAAGGGCATCGAGGTGCTCGAGCGGCCCGCCGACGAAAAAGGCCCGTTCGCCGCACTGGCGTTCAAGATCGTTGCTGACCCATTCGGCAAGCTCACCTACTTCCGGGTGTACTCGGGAACGATCGAAAAGGGCGCCGAGGTCTACAACTCGACCAAGGACCAGCGCGAGCGCCTCGGGCGCATCTTGCTCATGCACGCCAACCAGAAGCAGGACCTCGACGTCGCGATGGCCGGCGACATCGTGGCGGGCCTGGGGTTCAAGCGCACCACCACCGGTGACACGCTGTGCGATCGTGCCCATCCGATCATCCTTGAGCGGATGGAGTTCCCCGAACCCGTCATCCACGTCGCCATTGAGCCCAAGACCAAGAACGACCAGGACAAGTTGGGAAAGGCCCTGTACTCGTTGTCCGAGGAGGACCCGACGTTCCGGGTGCGCACCGATGACGAGACCGGCCAGACCGTGATCTCTGGCATGGGCGAACTGCACCTCGAGGTCCTCGTCGACCGGATGCTGCGTGAGTTCAGCGTGGACGCGACCGTCGGCAAGCCGCAGGTCGCCTACCGAGAGACGATCACCAAGGACGTCCACAACATCGTCTACAAGCACGTCAAGCAGACCGGCGGGTCCGGCCAGTACGCCCACGTCGTCATCAGCCTCGAGCCCACCGGTCCCGGTGGCGGCTACGAGTTCGTCGACAAGGTCAGTGGCGGGCGCATCCCCCGCGAGTACATCCCCTCGGTCGATCAGGGGATCCAGCAGGCCCTTGATGCTGGGGTGCTCGCTGGGTACCCGACAGTCGACATCCGTGCGACGCTCGTCGACGGCTCGTACCACGACGTCGACTCCTCCGAGATGGCGTTCAAGATCGCCGGATCGATGGCCTTCAAGGAGGCTGCCCGGAGGGCCGCCCCCGTCCTGCTCGAGCCCATCATGGCCGTTGAGGTCGTCACGCCCGAGGACTACATGGGCGATGTGATCGGCGACCTGAGCAGCCGTCGTGGCCGCATCGAGGGGATGGAAGCACGAGGGAACAGCCAGGTGATCAAGTCACAGGTGCCCCTGTCGGACATGTTCGGGTACAGTACCGACCTTCGTTCGCGGACCCAGGGCCGCGCCACCTACACGATGCAGTTCCACTCGTACCAGCAGGTTCCCGACTCGATCGCCAAGGAGATCATTGCTCGGGTGCGGGGCGAGTAGCAGCGACCCCGGTTCCCCGTCACTACCACCAGTCATCACCGTCAAAAGAGGATAGCGATCTACCATGAGCAAGGCGAAGTTTGAGCGGTCGAAGCCGCATGTGAACATCGGGACGATGGGTCATATTGATCATGGTAAGACGACGTTGACGGCGGCGATCACGAAGACGTTGGCTGGGAAGGGTTTGGCGGAGTTCACGGCGTTTGATCAGATTGATAAGGCGCCGGAGGAGAAGGCGCGTGGGATTACGATTTCGATTGCTCATGTGGAGTATCAGACCCCGAATCGTCATTATGCGCATGTTGATATGCCTGGTCATGCTGATTACATCAAGAATATGATTACGGGTGCGGCTCAGGTGGATGGTGCGATTTTGGTGGTGGCGGCGACGGATGGTCCGATGCCGCAGACTCGTGAGCATGTGTTGTTGGCGCGTCAGGTGGGTGTTCCGTACATTGTGGTGGCGTTGAACAAGGCTGATGCGGTGGATGATGAGGAGTTGCTCGAGTTGGTGGAGCTCGAGGTGCGTGAGTTGTTGAGTGAGTATGAGTTCCCTGGTGATGATGCGCCGGTGGTGCGGGTGTCGGCGTTGAAGGCGTTGGAGGGTGATGAGGCGTGGCAGGAAAAGATCATGGAGTTGATGGAGGCGTGTGATTCGGCGATCCCGTTGCCGGTGCGGGAGTTGGATAAGCCGTTCTTGATGCCGATCGAGGATGTGTTCACGATCACTGGGCGGGGCACGGTGGTGACTGGCAAGGTGGAGCAGGGGATCGTGAAGACTGGTGACGAGGTGGAGATCGTCGGGTTGCGGTCGACGCAGAAGTCGGTGTGCACTGGTGTGGAGATGTTCCGGAAGTTGTTGGATCAGGGTCAGGCGGGGGACAACATCGGGGCGTTGTTGCGGGGAACGAAGAAGGAAGATGTGGAGCGGGGTCAGGTGTTGTGCAAGCCGGGGTCGATTACGCCGCATACGAACTTCGAGTCGCAGGTGTATGTGTTGACGAAGGCGGAGGGTGGTCGGCATAAGCCGTTCTTCGATAATTATCGGCCGCAGTTCTTCTTCCGGACGACGGATGTGACGGGGACGATCAAGTTGCCGGAGGGTACGGAGATGGTGATGCCGGGTGACAATGTGGCGATGTTGGTGGAGTTGGGTAAGCCGATCGCCATGGACGAGGGTTTGCGGTTCGCAATTCGTGAAGGTGGACGTACCGTAGGCGCCGGTCGCGTCACCAAGATCATCAAGTGAGGCAGTGACCAACATGGCACAGAACATTCGCATCCGGCTCAAGGCCTATGACCACGAGATCATCGACACCTCGACCAAGAAGATCGTCGAGACGGCGCTGCGCACGCAGGCCACCATCCGTGGTCCGATCCCGCTTCCCACCGAGAAGCACCGCTTCACCGTCATCCGGGGACCGTTCAAGGACAAGGACTCTCGCGAGCACTTCGAGATGCGGATCCACAAGCGGCTGATCGACATCATCCAGCCCACGGCCAAGACCATCGACTCGCTGCAGCGGATCGAGCTGCCCGCCGGGGTTGACATCGAGATCAAGCTCCAGAACGCCTGATCGCTCCCAGCCCGGGGTCGATCTCGTAACCGAAGGCCGCCCAGGGGCGGCCTTCGGCGCGAACCGGGTTGGTCTGCAACGCTTCGGAACCATGCAGGAACTCGACGTGCACCTCGGTGGCCGGCGTCCGTTCGGATTGGGCTACTGGCCGATGGCGGAGGATGATCCGGGCGTCGAGATCCCGCGGGAGTCGGTTCGGCTGGTGAGCCCTGACGGGGCGTTGGTCAGGGGAGTGCTGTGGACCCCTCCCGGCGGGCGACCCTGGCGGACTGCGGTGATCCTGTCGCACCCTCGGGGCGACTTCTCCGTCCACTATGCGTGCCCACTCCTCGCCGCTGCCGGGTACGCCGTGCTCGGCTTCGGGACCCGGTACATGGGCAACGACACCGACTGCCTGCACGAGTCGTGCATCGTCGACGTGCTGACGGCTCACGACGAGATGCGGCGCCGAGGAGCCGAGGCGGTGGTCCTGCTCGGCAACTCGGGAGGGGGGTCCCTCATGGCGATGGCCAACGCTGAGCTCGGGATCGGCGACGGTTGGGTGGGCATGGCCGCCCACCCCGGCGAGGGCGTCTTCATGAACCAGGTCATCGATCCATCGGTGGCCGACGAGGGTGATCCGCTGTCGGTGGTCCCCGAGCTCGACATGTACGACCCTCTCAACGGCTGGCGGTCGTGGCCGTCGCCGTGCTCCTACGACGCCGAGTGGTTGCTGTGCTACCGCGCCGCCCAGCTGGCCCGTGTCGACAGGATCGACGCCATTGCCCAGCGCTCCCTGGCTGAAGCCGAGGAGGCGCGAGAGGTGGCCAACGGCCTCGACCGCGGCAGTCGTGCGTGGCGGATGGCGAGGGCCAGGGCGGTCACGACGCGCTACCTCATCATCTCTCGGACCCTCGCCGATCCTGCCTACCTCGATCTCTCGATCGATCCCGACGACCGACCCATGGGATCGCTGTTCGCGTTCCCCGACCCCTTCGAGGCCAACTACGGCCGGGGTGGCCTCGCGCGCACGATGACTGCCCGAGGATGGCTCTCGACCTGGTCCGGCCGGTCGAGTCACGCTCGTCTCGCCAGCACCATGCCCAGGGTCACGGTCCCGACGCTGTTGGTCCACCCGATGGCGGACACCGAGATCCGCTTGCGGCAAGCAGAAGAGATCATGGCGGCCGCGGGGTCCACGGACCTGACGTACGTACCGCTGGCCGGGGCACCGCACTACCTCGAGGGTCACCGCAAGGTGGCCATGGAGCACGTCGAGCACTGGCTGGCGGCCCGCTTCCCGTGATCCTGCAGGACAGGCGGGGGCGGTTGGCACGAGCGCGGTCGGACCGCTAGAGTCCTCCGGTCGCTCAGGCGCGTGAAACGCCGAGTGGAAGTTTGCTTCGAAGAACCGACGTCCGTGTGTGCCTGCTTCTTGGGGACCTCATGGCGAAACCGAGTACGACGCTCCGCACGGGACTGCCCGGCGGAGCGTCTGCGTGGAGAGACGAGGACAGCGCATGGCGACGAGAGCGATCGTCGGCGAAAAGGTTGGCATGACACAGGTCTGGGACGCGGAGAACCGCGTCATCCCCGTCACGGTGGTCAAGGTCGCACCCGCACGCGTGGTGCAGGTCAAGACGCCCGCGAGTGACGGTTACACCGCTGTGCAAGTCACCTATGGCCGCAAGGACCCCCGCAAGCTCAGCAAGCCCGAGGCCGGCCACTTCGCCAAGGCCGGCGTTGACGCCGGCGTGCGCCTCGTCGAGCTCCGACTCGACGACGTCGACGGCTTCACCGTCGGCCAGGAGATCAACGTCGGGATCCTTGCCAAGGGCGAGAAGGTCGATGTCACTGCCGTGAGCAAGGGCAAGGGCTTTGCCGGCGGCATGAAGCGCCACAACTTCAAAGGACAGGGCGCCTCCCACGGCAACCACAAGCACCATCGTGCGCCGGGTTCGATCGGCGCCTGCTCCTTCCCGGGTCGAGTCTTCAAGGGCACCCGGATGGCTGGGCAGATGGGCGACGAGCAGGTGACCACGCTCAATCTCGAGGTCGTCGAGGCCGATGCCGAGCGCGAGCTTCTGCTGGTCAAGGGCTCCGTGCCCGGGCCCCGTGGTGGCGTCGTGATCGTCCGCAACGCCGTGAAGGGGAAGTGATGTCCTCCATCGCACTTCGTTCGACCGCCGGCGCCTCCGTCGGCGAGATCGATCTGGCCGCTGACGTGTTCGGCATCCAACCGAACATCCCAGTCATGCACCAGGTCGTGGTGGCGCAGCTGGCCAAGCGTCGGGCCGGCACGCAGAGCACCAAGACCCGCGCCGAGGTGCGCGGCGGTGGTCGCAAGCCGTTCAAGCAGAAGGGCACCGGCAACGCCCGTCAGGGTTCGATCCGAGCCCCGCACTTCGCCGGTGGTGGCGTCGCCCTCGGCCCCAAGCCTCGGTCCTACGAGCAGCGGACTCCTAAGAAGATGATCCGCCTGGCTCTTCGCTCGGCGCTCTCCGACCGAGCCGGCGAAGGCAAGGTCGTGGTCGTCGACCGGTTCGACTGGGCAACGCCCAGCACCAAGTCGGCCAAGGCGGCCCTTGACGCCCTCGGGACCTCCGGCAAGACGCTGGTCGTGCTGCGCCGAGAGGACGAGGTCGCTGCTCGCAGCTTCAACAACCTCACCGATGTCCAGGTCATAGCGGTCGGCGAGCTCAACGCCTACGACGTGCTCTGCAACACCTGGATCGTGTTCACCACCGACACCCTCCCTTCGGGGACCCCTGGTTCGTCGTCCGAACTGCACGTCGATGCCGCCGAGGAGGTCGAGGCATGAAGGACCCCCGTGACGTCATCCTCGAGCCGGTCGTGAGCGAGAAGAGCTACGCCCTGCTCGAGCAGAACGTCTACACGTTCAAGGTGCACCCCAGCGCGTCCAAGCCCGAGATCCACGACGCCATCGTGTCGATCTTCGGGGTCAAGGTGCTCAAGGTGAACACCCTCAACCGTCCGGGCAAGCGCCAGCGCATGCGGCGCTCGAACAAGCTCGGCAAGCGACCCGATACCAAGCGCGCCCTCGTCACCCTCGCTCCCGGCGAGCGCATCGAGCTGTTCGAGAGCTGAGGATTCCATGGCCCTTCGCAAGCGCAAGCCCACCAGCGCCGGACGTCGCTTCCAGACCGTCTCTGACTTCGCCGAGGTCACCAAGACGACGCCTGAGCGCACGCTGCTCGCGCCCAAGCCGAACTCCGGCGGACGCAACAGCTACGGACGAAAGACCGCCCGCCACCGCGGCGGCGGACACAAGCAGCAGTACCGCGTCATCGACTTCAGGCGTACGAAGGACGACTTCGGCGCCAAGGTCGCCTCGATCGAGTACGACCCCAACCGCAACTGCCGCATCCTGCTGCTGCACTACCTCGACGGCGAGAAGCGCTACATCTTGGCGCCAAAGGGCGTCTCCGTCGGTGACCTGCTGAAGAGTGGCCAGGGAGCCGAGATCCGTCCCGGCAATGCACTGCCGTTGCGCTACATCCCGGTGGGCACCGTGGTTCACAACGTCGAGCTGCGGCCGGGCCAGGGCGCCAAGATGGCGCGAAGCGCGGGCACCAGCGTGCAGGTGGTGGCCAAGGAGGGCGACTTCGCTACGTTGCGCCTCCCGAGCACCGAGATGCGTCGAGTGCGCATCGATTGCCGTGCAACGGTGGGCGAGGTCGGCAACGCTGAGTTCGAGCTCATCAAGATCGGCAAGGCAGGCCGCAACCGTTGGAAGGGCGTTGGCCCCCAGAGCCGTGGTGTTGCCATGAACCCCGTCGACCACCCCCACGGTGGCGGCGAAGGAAAGACCAGTGGTGGACGCCACCCGGTGTCGCCCTGGGGCAAGCCCGAGGGTCGCACACGAGACAAGACCAAGCCGTCGCAGAAGCTCCTCGTGCGTCGTCGCCGCACGGGCAAGGGTCGGAGGTAACACATGCCGCGCAGCCTGAAGAAGGGCCCGTTCGTCGATGACCACCTGTTGAAGAAGGTGGACGTTCTGAACTCGGCCGGCGAGAAGAAGGTCATCAAGACCTGGTCGCGCCGCTCGACGATCATCCCCGAGATGGTCGGCCACACCATCGCCGTGCACGACGGGCGCAAGCACGTTCCCGTCTACATCACCGAGTCGATGGTGGGCCACAAGCTCGGCGAGTTCTCGCCGACACGGACGTTCCGGTACCACTCCGGCCAGGAGAAGAACACGAAGGGCCGTCGATGACCGGACCCAAGACCAACGAGGGCGCCACCGAAGTGGGCCAGCGCGTCGGCACCCGATGCGTCGTTCGCCACGTGCGCTCCTCAGCCAGCAAGGCCCGTGAGGTCCTCGACCTCATTCGTGGCCTCGACGTTCAGCGCGCCGATGAGGTGCTGCAGTTCGTCGAGCGCGACATCGCAGCGGTGATCCGCAAGGCGCTTGCTTCGGCAGTGGCGAACGCTCAGCACAACGACGCTCAGGATCCCGATGAGCTCTTCGTTGCGGCGTGCTACGCCGATGAGGGTCCCACCCTCAAGCGGTTCAGGCCACGAGCCCGGGGCCGCGCCGGCCCCATCCGCAAGCGGACCTGCCACATCACCGTCGTCGTCGGCCGCTTCCCCGAGGCCGAGCTGGCGAAGCGTCGGGCCCGTGAAGAGGCTCGTCCCCAGGTTGGCGGTCGCCAGCGTCGGGGCGTCACGACTGCGGCCGCAGCGCGGCGTGCTCGTGTCGCAGGCAGCCGGCAGGCTGCCGCAGGGGTCGCGAGCGATCACGATCACGATCACGATCACGATCACGATCACGATCACGATCACGATCACGACGAGACGGCTGCGGGTGCGCCCGATGCCGCCGACGACGCCGTGCTGCTCGAGGACACGCCGGTCGAGGCGGCCGGTCTCGCCGCTCCCGGGCCAGACGCTCAGGTAGATGACACGAGCGACGACGATGCGGCGCCCAGCGCCGAGGCTGACGAGAAGGGCGACGCCTGATGGGCCAGAAGGTCAATCCGTATGGGTTCCGACTCGGTGTGACCACCGACTGGAAGTCGCGCTGGTTCAGCGAGCGCGACTACTGCCAGTACCTCACCGAGGACTGGAAGATTCGCGACTACATCATGGGGCTCCTGCCGCACGCAGCAATCAGCCGCATCGAGATCGAGCGCACTCGGGACAAGCTCCGCGTCGACGTCCACACGGCCCGACCGGGCATCGTGATCGGGCGTCGTGGCGCTGAGGCCGACCGAGTCCGCGCCGGGCTCACCAAGATCACCGGCAACAACAAGGTCCAGCTCAACATCCAGGAGATCAAGCAGCCGGAGCTGGATGCGGCGTTGATCGCTCAGGGTGTGGCCGATCAGCTCGCCGGTCGCATCGCCTTCCGGCGTGCGATGAAGCGGGCAGTGCAGAACGCACAGAAGGCTGGCGCCCTCGGGATCCGGGTCCAGTGCTCGGGTCGCCTCGGCGGCGCCGAGATGAGCCGCACCGAGTGGTACCGCGAGGGTCGGGTGCCCTTGCAGACCCTTCGGGCCGACATCGACTACGGCTTCCGCGAAGCCAAGACCACTTACGGCCGCATCGGCGTGAAGGTCTGGATCTACAAGGGCGACATCCTGCCTTACAAGAGTCAGACCGAGGACAAGATCGCCCGCGAGGCGGCAATGGCCGTCGGAGAGACCTCGGGCCAGGCCCAGCCTCGCAAGGTCGTGTCCTCTGCTGGTGCACGCCGGCCTCGTGCCGACGAGGACGTCGTCGAGGCCGCTCCTCTTCTGAAGGAGGCCGACCCCGACATCGAGAAGCTCCTTGCCGAGGAAGAAGAGATCGAGCGCCGCACCCGCCAGAGCCACGAGACCCCGCACTTCCGTCCGGGTGAGGACTGACCATGTTGATGCCCAAGAGAACCAAGCACCGCAAGCAGCAGCGCGGTCGCATGAACGGCGTTTCGAAGGGGATGACCTCCCTCGCCTTCGGCGAGTACGGCATCCAAGCCCTCGAGCCGGGTTGGATCACGGCGCGCCAGATCGAGGCCGCCCGTATCGCCATGACCCGACACATCAAGCGAGGTGGCAAGGTCTGGGTGAACGTCTTTCCGGACAAGCCCGTCACCCAGAAGCCGGCCGAAACCCGGATGGGCTCCGGCAAGGGCAATCCCGAGTTCTGGGTTGCCGTGGTGAAGCCGGGTCGGGTCCTGTTCGAGCTGAGCTACCCGACCGAAGAGATTGCCAAGAGCGCGCTCGAGCGGGCCATCCAGAAGCTGCCGATCAAGGCGCGGGTCATCACCCGGGAAGAGACGATCTGACATGGCCTCCACCGACACCACCGAGCTTCGCGAGCTCGACATCGCCGGCCTGATCGAGAAGCTCTCGGAGGCCAAGCAGGAGTCGTTCAACCTGCGCTTTCAGAACGTGACCGGCCAGCTCGACAACACCGCCCGCCTCAACCAGGTGCGCCGTGAGATCGCCCGGATCAACACCATCCTGCGCGAGCGCGAGATCGCCGCTGCCGAGGCCGAGGAGACCAAGTGATGGCCGAAGAGATCAGCACCGACGCCGAGCGTCACGCCCGTAAGGTTCGTGAGGGCGTCGTCGTGTCGTGTGGCATGGACAAGACCGCCGTGGTCGCCGTCATCGAGCGGGTCCGCCACCCGAAGTACGCCAAGACCGTGCTTCGGACCAAGAAGCTCTATGCCCACGACGAGGCCAACGACGCAAACGTCGGTGACCGCGTTCGTGTGATGGAGACCCGGCCCCTGTCGAAGCTCAAGCGCTGGCGCTTGGTCGAGATCCTGGAGCGTGCACGGTGATCCAGCAGGAGAGCCGCCTCCGGGTGGCCGACAACAGTGGTGCCAAGGAGGTGCTCGTCATCAAGGTGCTCGGCGGAACCCGCCGCCGCTACGCCTCGATCGGCGACATCTTCGTGGCGACCGTCAAGGACGCCATCCCCGGCGCCAGCGTCAAGAAGGGCGATGTCGTCAAGTGCGTCGTCGTGCGCACCAAGAAGGAGCGCCGCCGTCCCGATGGCAGCTACATCCGCTTCGACGAGAACGCGGCCGTGCTCATCAAGGACGATCAGACCCCTCGAGGCACCCGCATCTTCGGCCCGGTTGGGCGCGAACTGCGTGACAAGAAGTTCATGCGCATCGTGTCGCTCGCCCCGGAGGTGATCTGACCGTGAAGATCAGAAAGGGTGATCTCGTGGTCGTGCTCCAGGGCAAGGATCGCGGGAAGGAAGGCGTCGTGATGAGGGCGCTACCCAAGGAGAACAAGGTCATCGTTGAAGGCGTCAACATCGCCAAGAAGCATCAGAAGGCGACCAAGGCGACCATGCAGGGCGGCATCATCGACAAGGACATGCCGCTCGACGTGTCGAACGTCGCGCTCGTCCACAAGGGCAAGCCCACCCGAGTCGGCTACCGGGTCGATCCCGATGGCACGAAGGTTCGCATCGCCCGGCGCACCGGAGAGGTGATCTGAGATGAGCACCACAACCACTGAGTCTCCCCGGCTCAAGCAGCGCTACAACAACGAGATCCGAGCCCGGCTCGCCGAGCAGCTCGGCGTTGCCAACATCATGCAGGTGCCGAGGCTCGAAAAGATCGTCGTCAACATGGGCGTCGGCAAGGCCGTGCAAACGCCGTCCGTGCTCGAGGTCGCCGTCAAGGAGCTCACGACCATCACGGGCCAGAAGCCCATCGTCACGAAGGCGACGAAGTCGATTGCCGGTTTCAAGCTTCGTGAGGGCCAGGCGATCGGGTGCAAGGTGACCCTTCGAGGTGACCGGATGTGGGAGTTCCTCGATCGGCTCATCGCCGTCGCCATCCCCCGCATTCGAGACTTCCGAGGTCTCCCGGCGCACTCGTTCGACGGCAAGGGGAACTACACCTTCGGCGTCACCGAGCAGCTGATCTTCCCGGAGATCGACTACGACAAGGTCGACACCGCTCGGGGCATGGACATCACCATCGTCACGACGGCGACCGACAACGCCGGCGGCAAGGCGCTCCTCGATGCGTTCGGGTTCCCGTTCAAGCGGGGCGAAGACGCTCAGGCGCCGCTCAAGGAAAAGAGCACAGGCCCGAGCCGCGGACGCGGCGGAAAGCCAGCAGGCAAGGCAGCGGCGAAGGCCCCCAAGGGCGGGAAGAAGTAGTGAGCGGCATGGACCGAGCGAAGGGCTGTTGAGCACATGGCCAAGAAGGCACTGATCGAGAAGCAGCAGCGCAAGCCCAAGTACAAGGTACGGGCCTACACGCGCTGCCGTCGCTGCGGTCGCTCACGCGCCGTGTACCGCAAGTTCATGCTCTGCCGAATCTGTCTCCGGGAACTCGCACATGCAGGCGAAGTTCCGGGCATGACCAAGGCCAGCTGGTGAGAAGGAGGATGTTCGAATGACGATGACCGATCCGATCGCCGACATGCTCACCCGCGTGCGCAACGCCAACACGGCGATGCACGACGAGGTCCCCATGCCGGCGTCGAAGCAGAAGGTGGCACTCGCCACGATCCTCCAGAGCGAGGGCTACATCGAGGGCTTCACCGTCGCGCCCAGCACGAAGGGGCCGGGTGACGTTCTCACCATCACCTTGAAGTACTCCCCCGAGCGCGCTCGTACCATCTCCGGAATCCGCCGGGTCTCGAAGCCGGGGCTCCGCGTGTACTCCAAGGCTGACCGTGTTCCCCGCGTGCTCGGGGGACTTGGTGTGGCCGTGCTCTCAACCAGCCAGGGGCTGATGACCGACCGCGAAGCGCGTCAGCGCAACGTCGGCGGCGAAGTCCTCTGCTACGTGTGGTGAGGTCCAGATGAGTCGCATCGGTAGAGCTCCCATCGCCGTCCCCGCCGGGGTCGGCATCACCATCGAGGACCGGACCGTCACGGTCACTGGCCCGAAGGGCACCCTGTCGCGGGCCCTTCCCGGCGCCATCACCGTGGCTCACGAGGGCGACGAGCTCATCGTCAGCCGCCCCGACGATCTGCGCGAGAGCCGTTCGTTGCACGGCCTCAGCCGCACCCTGGTGTCGAACATGGTCGTCGGTGTGACCACCGGCTTCCGCAAGGACCTCGAGATCGTCGGCGTCGGCTACCGCGCCGAGGCGCAGGGGCCGACGACGTTGAAGCTCGCTCTCGGCTTCAGCCACCCGGTGGTGGTCGACGCCCCGGACGGCATCGAATTCGAAGTGCCGATCCCGACGCGGGTCAGCGTCACGGGCATCGACAAGGAGCAGGTCGGCCAGATCGCCGCCAACATCCGAGCCATCCGCAAGCCCGAGCCGTACAAGGGCAAGGGCGTCCGGTATGCAGGCGAGAAGATCCTCCGCAAGGCCGGGAAGGCCGGGAAGAAGTAGCCATGAGCAACGTCGCGAAGGTGCGCCGCGAACTGCGGCTGCGCCGACACCACCGGGTACGCAAGACGATCACGGGAACGGCCCTCCGTCCTCGCCTCGCCGCCCATCGTTCCAACAAGCACTTCACGCTCCAGGTCATCGACGACACGACCGGTCGCACCCTTGCGGCGGCGTCCACCGTCGAGCCCGTTGTGAAGGCTGCCGGGTCCACCGGCTCGGCCGCGGCCGCAGCCCGCGTGGGCAGCCTCGTCGCCGAGCGAGCCAAGGCCGCTGGCGTCGAGAAGGTCGTGTTCGATCGGGGCGGTTTCTTGTACCACGGGCGAATCGCCGCAGCAGCTGATGCGGCGCGTGCCGCTGGACTGGAGTTCTAGGACATGGCAACCGTCGACACGGCAGGCCTGCGCGAGTCGCGGGTCATCACCATCAACCGCGTGGCCAAGGTGGTCAAGGGCGGCCGCCGCTTCTCGTTCACTGCCTTGGTCGTCATCGGCGACGGAGCGGGCCGCGTGGGCTTGGGCTACGGCAAGGCCAAGGAGGTCCCCCTCGCCATTCAGAAGGGGACCGAGGAGGCCAAGAAGAACCTCTTTGCCGTGGCACTCGCAGGGAGCACCATCACGCACCCGACAGTCGGCGAGGCCGGTGCCGGGCGCGTGATGATGAAGCCCGCCGCCCAGGGCACTGGGGTCATCGCCGGAGGCGCAGCCCGCGCCATCCTCGAAGAGGCCGGCATCCACGATGTGGTGGCCAAGAACCTTGGTTCGTCCAACGCCATCAACGTCGCTCGGGCCACGATCGCCGGGCTCAAGGGCCTGAAGCGTCCTGACGACATCGCCCGCATGCGGGGCCTGTCCCAGGACGAGTTCGTGCCGAAGGGCCTTCTCAGGGCCTACCGAGACAGCCAACGTGGCCCCGTCGCGACGTCGGAGGTGCGGTGATGGCCGTCAAGGTCACGCAGGTGAAGTCAGCCATCGGCGCCAAGCCCAAGGCTGTCGGCACGCTCCGAGCTCTCGGTCTCGGGCGCATCGGCAACACCAACACGCTTCCTGATCGCCCCGAGATCCGCGGCATGATCGCCCGGGTCCCCCACCTGATCACCGTCGAGACGGTGGAGGACTGACATGCGCGTCGACGAGCTCCAGCCGGTTCCCGGCGCCAACCGCTCCCGCAAGCGCGTGGGCCGTGGCGTCGGAGGCAAGGGCGGCAAGACCGCCGGCCGCGGCACCAAGGGCCAGCGCGCCCGCAACACGGTGGCCCGTGGCTTCGAAGGCGGGCAGATGCCCCTGAAGCAGCGCGTGCCGAAGCTCAAGGGCTTCAACAACCCCTTCCGCATCGAGTACCAGGGCATCAACCTCGACGTGATCGAGGGCACGGGCGCCGACGAGGTCACCCCCGGAACGCTTCATGCGGCTGGGCTGGCCCACAAGGGCGCGCTGCTCAAGGTTCTCGGTCGCGGCGAACTGTCGCGGCCCGTCCACGTGACCGCCCATGCGTTCTCCGCCTCGGCGCGGGAAGCCATCACCGCCGCAGGCGGTACGGTGACCGAGTTGCCGCTGCCCTACGGTTCAGGCCGCCCGCCGGCCAAGGGCAACCAGTTCACCAACCGCTGACCCGGCCGCCGAGCCCCCTCTCCAGGAGCCCCCACCTGTGCTGTCGAGCCTGAAGAACGTCTTCAAGGTCACCGACCTGCGAAACAAGGTGCTGTTCACCTTGTTCTTGGTGGTGCTCTATCGCATCGGAACCCACGTCCCCGTCCCGGGGGTCGACTACGGCGCCATCCGTCAGCTGCAGAGCCGCGCCGAGCAACAGGGGACGCTGGGCTTCCTCAACCTGTTCAGCGGTGGCGCACTCACTCAGTTCGCCGTCTTCGCCTTGGGCATCATGCCGTACATCACGGCGTCGATCATCGTCCAGATCCTGGGTGTGGTCATCCCGAAGCTCGAGGAGTGGCAGAACCAGGGCGCCGTCGGGCAACGCAAGATCACCCAGTGGACGCGCTACCTGGCACTGGCGATTGCGCTGCTCCAAGCGACCGGCCTGACCTTCGTGTTCGGCAAGGGTGGCGGTCAGGCGCTCCTCGGCCGGGGCGCGCCCGACGTCATCCTCCTGCCAGGCTTCCCCTGGACCCGGGTGGTCCTCGTCGTGCTCACCCTCACTGCCGGCACCTGCTTGCTCATGTGGTTCGGCGAGCTGATCACCCAGCGCGGCATCGGCAACGGCATGTCGATCCTCATCTTCTCGTCGGTGGTCAGCACGCTGCCGTTCCAGTACTGGGCGTTGCTGCAGGAGAAGAAGTTCGTCGTGTTCGTCGTGCTCGTCGCCTTCTCGATCGGCATCTTGGTGGCGATCGTGTTCGTCGAACAGGGCCAACGAAGGATCCCGGTCTCGTTCGCTAAACGCGTCGTCGGCCGACGCATGTACGGCGGTCAGAGCACCTACATCCCGCTCAAGGTGAACCAGGCCGGCGTCATCCCGATCATCTTTGCCAGCTCCATCCTCTACCTGCCGGCGCTGCTGACCAACGTCGTCTCGTGGACCTGGTTCCAGGACTTCGTCAACAAGTACATCTTGGACACGACGAACTTCATCCACATCGTGATCTACGGCGTGATGATCGTCGGGTTCGCCTACTTCTACAACGCCATCGCGTTCGACCCGGTCAAGCAGGCTGACCAGATCCGCAAGCAGGGTGGCTTCATCCCCGGCATCCGACCCGGCCCGCAGACCGAGCGGTACCTGGCCAAGATCCTCAACCGGATCACGCTCCCAGGGGCGCTCTTCATCGCCGCGGTGGCGCTCATCCCGTCGATCATCCTTGCCCTCGGCAACGTGCAGCGGTTCCCGCTCAGTGGCACCACCGTGCTCATCGCCGTCGGCGTGGCGCTCGAGACCATGAAGCAGGTCGACAGCCAGCTCATGATGCGGAACTACGAGGGCTTCCTGAAGTGACCATGGCGCCTGCGATGCCAGGCGCACCTGGCGCGAGGCCCGCGTGATCCCGGGAGTCCGCTTGATCATCCTCGGCCGGCAAGGAGCCGGCAAGGGGACGCAGTGCGTGCGCCTGTCGCGGCACTACGTCGTTCCCCACATCTCCACCGGAGACATGTTGAGGGCGGCGGTCAAGGAGGAGGGCCAGTTCGGGCGCGAGGCCAAAGCAGTGATGGATGCCGGCGAGCTCGTTCCTGACGACCTCATGATCGGAATCGTCGCCGAGCGCCTCGATCGCACCGATGCCCGGACCCGCGGCTACATCCTCGACGGCTTTCCTCGGACGGTCCCACAGGCCGAAGCGCTGCTCCAGATCACGATGCCGCGTCCCATCGACCTGGTCGTCAACCTCGAGGTCCCCCGCGAGCTGGTGCTGGCGCGGATCGCCGGGCGGCGGGTGTGCGTCGACTGCGGGAGCAACTACTCGGTGACCGACCGGCCCAAGCGCAACTGGAGCTGTGACTTCTGCGGTGGCGACGTCGTCCAACGAGACGACGACACCGAGGACGCTGTCAACCGC
Organism: Acidimicrobiales bacterium; assembly: GCA_038244535.1. Lineage (GTDB taxonomy): Bacteria > Actinomycetota > Acidimicrobiia > Acidimicrobiales > Ilumatobacteraceae > JBBRTJ01. Next base: position 20,272 of record JBBRTJ010000003.1, read on the forward strand.
CGCCTCGATCTGTACGAGACCCAGACCCGTCCGCTCATCGAGTTCTTCTCGGCCACCGGAGATCTCGTGCTCGTCGATGGTGTAGGGCATCCCGACGAGGTGCTCGTCCGACTCGTGGCGACGATCGACGCCCGCCGCGAGCGTCGCCGCCGCATGGCACCGTGACCGTGGTCATCGCCCGGCGGGGTCAGCGCCCGATCCCTCGGCGGACCCCCGACGAGCTCAGATCGATGCGAGCGGCCGGGCGCGTGGTGGCCGAGATGCACGACCGGATCCGCGTGGCGGTGAGGGCGGGGGTCACGACGGGCGAGCTCGATTCGATCGCTCGAGCGGTGCTGGAGCGGCGATCGGCGAGGTCGAACTTCCTCGGGTACCACGGCTTCCCTGCCGTGATCTGCGCCAGCGCCAACGAGGTCGTCATTCATGGCATCCCCGGTGGGCGACGGCTGGAGGAAGGCGACCTGATCTCCATCGACTGCGGCGCCATCGTCGACGGGTGGCACGGTGATGCCGCGTTCACAGCTGCTGTCGGACGCATCGATCCTGACGCTGAGCGATTGATCGTGGTGGCCGAAGCCTCGTTGCGGGCCGGCATGGCCGCCATGGTCCCGGGTGGACGGGTGTCCGACATCGGTGCTGCCGTGCAGGCCGTGGTCGAGCTTGCCGGATTCGCCGTCGTCCGGGATTACACGGGCCACGGCATCGGTCGTGCCATGCACGAGCCCCCGGACGTCCCGAACCATGGCCGTGCAGGGCGGGGGCCGATCCTGGAGGTCGGCAACGTGCTTGCCGTCGAGCCGATGGTGTGCGCGGGTGGAGCCGATGTCGTCGAGCTGGACGACGGCTGGACGGTCGTCACCGCCGACGGACGGTGGGCCGCCCACGTCGAGCACACGATCCTCATCACCGAGCACGGCCCCGAGGTGCTGACCGCACCATGAGCATCCCCCAGCTCGCCGAGGCGTCGCGGTACCGTCTGAGGTTCCGAGGGGGACTTGGCGCGGGGGTCGCTGCCCGATAGGATCGTCCCTCGGTCGTCGGCAGCTCGCGTCTCAACGCGCTCCGAGTCCGAACTCGTTCACCATTGAGGAGAAGCACCGCCCTGCCGAAGCCGAAGGAAGACGCGATCGTCCTGGAAGGGACGGTGGTCGAGCCGCTACCGAACGCCATGTTCCGTGTCGAGCTCGAGAACGGGCACAAGGTGCTGGCCCACATCTCCGGCCGGATGCGCATGAACTACATCCGCATCCTGCCCGGCGACCGCGTCCAGGTCGAGCTCACCCCTTACGACCTCCAACGGGGTCGCATCACCTACCGGTACAAGTAGGAAGCAGCCATGAAGGTTCGACCGAGCGTCAAGAAGATCTGTGAGAAGTGCAAGGTGATCCGTCGGCACGGGCGCGTGCAGGTCATCTGCGAGAACCCCCGACACAAGCAGCGCCAGGGCTAGGAGCACAGATGGCACGAATCTCCGGCGTCGACATCCCGCGTGACAAGCGGGTCGAGATCGCCCTCACCTACGTCTTTGGCATCGGCCGTTCGACCGCGCAGAAGATCTGCAAGGCCTCGGGCATCGACCAAGACACCCGAGTCCGCGATCTGACCGAGGAAGAAGTCGGCCGCATCCGAGCCTGGGTCGAGACCAACCTGCGTGTCGAGGGCGACCTTCGTCGTGACGTCGCACAGGACATCAAGCGCAAGATGGAGATCGGCTGCTACCAGGGGATCAGGCACCGCAAGGGCCTCCCGGTGCGAGGCCAGCGCACGCACACCAACGCTCGCACCCGTAAGGGCCCGAAGCGGACCGTCGCCAACAAGAAGAAGGTCGTGAGGAAGTAACGCCATGGCCAAGCCCAAGCCTGGGGGACGACGTCCCCGCAAGAAGGAACGCAAGAACGTCACGTTCGGCGTCGTGCACATCAAGAGCTCCTTCAACAACACGATCGTCACCGTGACCGACACCGAGGGCAACACCTTGTCCTGGGCGTCAGCGGGGAACGTCGGTTTCAAGGGTTCGCGCAAGAGCACGCCCTTCGCCGCTCAGATGGCGGCCGAGAAGGCCTGCCGCGGAGCGATGGAGCACGGCGTGCGCAAGGTCGAGGTCTTGGTGAAGGGTCCTGGCTCCGGCCGCGAGACCGCGATCCGGGCCATTCAGAACACCGGCATCGAAGTGTCGGGAATCAAAGACGTCACCCCGGTCCCGTTCAACGGGTGCCGCCAGCCGAAGCGTCGGAGGGTCTGAGCTATGGCTCGCTACACCGGTCCTGTTTGCCGGCTCTGCCGCCGCGAGCGGATGAAGCTGTTCCTGAAGGGCACCAAGTGCGACTCGATGAAGTGCCCGATCGAGCGCCGCCCCTATCCGCCCGGCGACCACGGTCGCTCACGCCGCCAGACGGGCTCTGAGTACCTCACCCAGCTGCGCGAGAAGCAGAAGGCTCGCCGCATCTACGGGCTCATGGAGAAGCAGTTCCGCAACCTCTACGCCGAGGCGAACCGCCAGAGCGGAGTCACGGGTGAGAACCTCCTGCGGATGCTCGAAACCCGTCTCGACAACGTCGCGTTCCGCGCCGGCTGGGCGTCGAGTCGTTCGCAGGCCCGCCAGCTCGTTCGTCACGGCCACGTCAAGGTCAACGGCAAGCGGGTCACGATCCCGAGCTACAGCGTCCGCAAGGGCGAGGTCATCTCCCTCGGGGACAAGGCGCGCTCCATGATCGTGGTGCGCCAGAACATCGACGTGCTCGATCGCGCGGTTCCCCAGTGGCTCGACGGCTCCGATGAGGGCCATCAGGTCACCGTGCGTGAGCTGCCCATTCGGGCCCAGATCGACGTGCCGGTGCGCGAGCAGCTCATCGTCGAGCTCTACTCCAAGTAAGCCCTTCACCTTCCACTGCAAGGATCGCCATGCTGGTCATCCAACGTCCGACTGTCGAGCCCCAAGGCGAGGAAGATGCGAACCGTCAGCGGTTCGCCATCGGCCCGCTCGAGCCCGGCTTCGGCCACACCATCGGCAACTCGCTGCGCCGGACGCTTCTGTCGTCCATCCCCGGCGCGGCGATCACCACCGTGCGCTTCGATGACGCCCTCCACGAGTTCGGCACCATCACCGGGATCACCGAGGACGTCACCGATCTGATCTTGAACCTCAAGGACATCGTGCTCATGTCCACGAGCGACGAGCCGGTGATCGTGCGCCTCGATGTCCGCGGTCCTGCCGACGTCACCGCCGCTGACATCAAGGTCCCATCCGAGGTCGAGGTGCTCAACGGCTCACAGCACATCGCCACGCTGAACGCCAAGGGGCGCCTCGCCGTCGACCTGACCATCGAGCGTGGTCGCGGGTACCTGTCAGCCGAGCGCCCGGCGGGCACCACCACCATCGGCATCGTCCCGATCGATGCCATCTTCTCGCCCGTTCGGCGAGTGACGTTCGAGATCGAGCCCACCCGGGTCGAGCAGTCGACGAACTACGACCGGCTGGTCCTCGACATCGAGACCGATGGCTCGATCACGCCAAAGGATGCGCTGGCCTCGGCCGCCGCCACCTTGCGATCGTTGGTCGATCTCGTCGCTGGTGTCAGCGATGTCGCTCAAGGTCTCGAGATCGGCGAGTCCGTCGGTGTCGGGAGCGGGTCCCCCGATCTCGATCACCCGATCGAGGACCTCGACCTGTCCGAGCGGCCCCGCAACTGCCTGAAGCGGGCTCAGGTCAACACGATCGGCGAGCTCGTCGTGAAGTCGGAGGACGATCTGTTGAACATCACCAACTTCGGGCAGAAGTCACTTGACGAGGTCAAGCAGAAGCTTGACGAGCGGGGCCTCTCGCTCCGCGGATCCTGAGGAGCTGAACCATGCCCGCAACGCCCCGCAAGTCCCGCCGCTTCGGCGGTAGCGCAGCCCACCAGCGGCTGCTGATGGCCAACTTGGCGGCCTCGCTCATCGCCGCCGAGGCGATCACCACGACCGAGGCCAAGGCCAAGGCCCTACGCCCGATCGCCGAGAAGCTGATCACCAAGGCGCGCAAGGGCGGTCTTCACCAGCACCGTCAGATCGTCAGCTACCTCGGCGACAAGGAGATGGCCCACAAGCTCATCACCGATGTTGCTCCCCGGTACGCCGAGCGCCCCGGTGGCTACACGCGGATCCTGAAGCTCGGGCCGCGCCCAGGCGACAACGCGCCGATGGCGCGCATCGAGCTGGTCTGAGCCGTTTCCCGGCATCGGCCGGCTGATGAGCCTCTTCGAGAACGCTCCTGAACCAGCGGCTCCCATGGAGCCGCTGGTTCGCGTACGGATGCTCGTCGCCTACGACGGCGCCGGGTTCCACGGGTTTCCGACGCAGCGAGGCGTGCCGACGGTGGGCGAGACGCTCGGCGAGGCAATGGCGCGAGTTCTACGCCGGCCCGTCGAACTGGTGTGTGCTGGACGCACTGATGCCGGGGTCCATGCCTGGGGTCAGGTGGTGAGCACCGAGCTTCCTGCACAGGTCGATCGCATCGCCTTGCTCCGACGGCTGAACGCGCTGGTCGCGCCGACCATCGTCGTGCGCTCGATCGAGCTTGCGCCGGACGGCTTCGACGCCCGCCACAGCGCTCTGTGGCGGCGCTACCGCTACTCGATCCTGCAACGAGACGTGCCCGACCCCTTCAACGCTCGCACGGCCTGGCACGTCGGCGAGGCGCTCGACCTGTCAGCGCTGCGCCTTGCCGCTGACCCGTTCATCGGCGAGCACGACTTCAGCTCGTTCTGCCGTCGCCCGAAGCCGTCGCCCGGCTTCCCCCCGCACTCCCTCGTTCGCCGGGTGCTGGACACGTCGTGGACCGACCTTGGCGACGATCACCTTCGCTTCGAGATCATGGCCACCTCGTTCTGCCAGCAGATGGTGCGTTCGATCGTCGGTTTGCTCGTCGAGGTTGGGCGCGGGCGACGCCACCCCGGTGACGTGCTGGCGATCCTGCGGGCCCGCGATCGTTCAGCGGTGGGCACGTTGGCGCCTCCCCACGGCCTCTGCCTCTGGGAGGTGGGCTATCCGGCTGACCAGGAAGTGGCGCAGCCCGATGCCACAATCAGGGTCCTGTGATCGAGCAGGACGATGTGCGCGCGGGACAGGCCCCGGCATGGGACGACCCGCTGCTGAAGCGGGCGCGCCAGGTCGGTCCCGCGAGACCGGTGGCTGGTGGAGGCACCGTTGAGCCTGAGCGGGAGCCGGACGTGGTGCCCGAGCCTGACGTGGTGCCCGAGCCGGACGTGGTGCCTGAGCCTGACGTGGTGCCTGAGGCGGTGCCGATGCCCGAGCCCGAGGTGGTGCTCGAGGCTGAGGCGGTGGCGGTGCCCACGTTCGAGGCCGCGAAGCGGCGCAACAGCCGCTTTCACCGCCGTCATCCGATCCTCGTGGGGGTGTCGGTGGTCCTTGCCGTGCTCATGGTTCCTCTCAGGTGGAGCTACGGCCAGGCGCTCACCGCTCCGGGTGAAGAGGGTTACGCGGCGCGCAGCGCCGAGTGGATGCGGGACCATCAGATGGGTGGGGTCGTCAACTGGGTCGAGCGGCGCTGGTACGAGCTGAACAAGCCGAAGGTGGGGGGGACGCCGGGAAGCATCGTGTTGCCCGTTGCCGCCTCGGTCCCTTCGTCCAAGCCGAGCACCTCGGCGAGCGGCACGACGATCCCGGGGGCCACGACATCGAGCACGCCGGCCACGTCCATCGCCCCCGCGCCTCACCTTGCCGCGCCGGCAGCCTTGGTGAGCCCGGCCGGTGGCCCCGTCGCCGGTGAAGGAGCCTGGGTCCCGCTTGCTCCGCAGGCCGATGGAGTTCCCGCGGGCTACCTGACCCAGATCCGGCCCGACGCCGTGCACACCAGCACGCTGGTGCTCGTCGCCTGGATGGATCCGAACCGAGCGACGTTCAAGCTGTTCCCCGGCACGAAGGTGCCGGGCGGCACCTGGCAGACCCCGTCACGGATACCCGCGGACCTGCAGTCGTCCTTGATAGCGGCCTTCAACGGCGGCTTCCGTCTCGAAGATGCTCGCGGTGGCTACTACGCCGAAGGTCGGGTGGCCAAGCCGCTGCGGGACGGGGCGGCCTCATTGGTGATCGACACCTCGGGGCGGCCGAGCGTGGTGATGTGGGGCCGCGACGCCCAGATGGGGCCGGGCATCGAGGTGGTGCGCCAGAACCTTGATCTGCTCGTCGACGGCGGCGTGCTGGCCCCGGATCTGAACATCGGGTCCAGCCCGAAGTGGGGGTGGACGCTCGGCAACGAGACGTTCGTGGCCCGATCCGGGGTCGGGGTGACGGCTGACGGGGCGCTGCTCTTCGTCGGCGGCCCGGCGATGAGCGTCAAGACGTTGGCGGAGACGCTCCAGCGGGCCGGAGCGGTTCGGGCGATGGAGATGGACATCAACGAGGACTGGATCTCGTACAACGTGTACACGACCAACGCCGCCGGCAAGGTCGAGGGCCGCAAGGCCCTGCCGAGCATGAAGGTCTGGGGCGGCCGCTACCTCGGCACGGATTCCCGGGACTTCATCGGGGTGTTCCACCGGCCGCGGCCGGGCGGCTGACCAAGCCCAGGCGCCGGGCGAGGTCAGAGCACCACCGTCCGGTCGGGTCGGCCGCATCGCGTCGCGCCTGCCACTCGGCAAGGCGCGGGTACATGGCCCGTATCAGCCCCGGATCGACCCGGCTGTCCTTGGCGAGGTAGATCCGACCGCCAGCCGCGACCACCACGCGGTCGAGCTCGTCGAGGAGGGGGGCGAGCTCGTTGGCGCGAGCGGGGATGTCGACGGCAAGCGTCCAGCCGGGCTGGGGGAACGACAGCGGCGCAGGGTCAGCGGCTCCGAATCGCTTGAGCACCGCCAGGAACGAGGCCACCCCGGCGCCGGAAAGTCGCTCGATGATCGCCCGCAACGCCGGCTCGGCCCCGAAGGGGACCACGAACTGGTACTGCACGAAGCCGGCCGGCCCGTAGAGCCGGTTCCAGTCGCGCAGCGCGTCGAGGGGGTGGAAGAAGGCGCCGATGGACTGGAGCTCACCGAGGTGTTGGCGGGGCGCCTTGCGGAACCACAGCTCGTTGAAGGCTCGGATGCTCGCCCGGTTGAGCAGCCCGCCGGGAATGAAGGGAGGGGCGGAGGCGAGCGACGTCGACGAGAAAGCCAATGGATCGTGCGGGTCTGAACCGAGCGCTGAGAGGGGGGCGTGGTCACCGTTGGTGAGGACGGCACGGCCGAGGTGGCGGCCAGAGGCCAGCAGATCGATCCATGCGACCGAGTACCGGTGATCGCCGTCTGTAGCTGCCATCTGCGCCATGGCCGCGTCGAGGTCGGGGAGCCGCCAGGTGTCAACGGCCATGCGACTGGACTCGATGGGCACGAGGTCGATGACGGCGTCGAGCACGATGCCGGTGAGCCCCATGCCGGCCACGGTGTCCCAGAACAGGGGGTCGCTCGGCCGCAGCTCGCGGCGGGTGCCATCGGCGGTCAGCAGCGTCATGGCGCGCACGTGAGGACCAAACGAGCCATCGCGGTGGTGGTTCTTGCCGTGGATGTCGCTGGCGATGGCCCCGCCCACGGTGACCTGGCGGGTGCCCGGCGTGACCGGCACGAACCAGCCCTTGGGCACGAGCTCACACAGGAGCTGATCGATGCTGGCGCCGGCCGGGACGCAGACGGTCCCCGTGGTCGGACTGACGGTGAGCGCTCCGCTCGGCTCGATCACCTCGGCGACGTCACCGCCGCCGTTCTGGGCGGCATCGTTGTAGCTGCGACCCAGGCCACGAGCGATGATGCCCCGCGGTCCGGCCGCGGCCACTGCGGCCGCGAGCGCATCGGCATCGGCGGTTTGGTGCACGGTCGCATACGACGCAGCGGTGCGCCCCCAGCCGGTGAGCAGTGCTCCGGGCGACGCAGGTCGGGTCATCAACGGCGAAGCTACTCGTGTGGCGGCTTGCCGATCGGCTGGCCTGCCCCTATCCTGCCCAGGTCCCACCGGCTGCACATCTGCGCGCAGCCACTTCAGAGAAGGCCTCACGCGGTGCACACGTATTCTCCCAAGGCTTCCGAGATCACGCGCTCGTGGCACGTCATCGACGCTGATGGCATGGTCCTCGGTCGCGTCTGCACCGAGGCCGCACGCCTGCTGCGCGGCAAGCACAAGCCCACCTTCGCCCCCCACATCGACACCGGCGATCACGTGATCATCATCAACGCCGACAAGATCGTGCTGACGTCGGGGAAGGCCGAGAAGAAGGGCGTCTACCGCTACTCCGGCTACCCCGGTGGCCTGAAGCACGAGACCTACGCCCACCTGCTCGAGCGCAAGCCCGCCGAGGCGGTGCGCCAGTCCGTGAAGGGCATGCTCCCGCACGGCCCGCTCGGTCGCCAGCAGGTCAAGAAGCTGAAGGTGTATGCCGGCCCGTCCCACCCGCACGGCGCCCAGCAGCCCGTGGATCATCCCCTGGCGGCCCACGCCAAGGCTCGCTGAGAGGCATTCGACACGTGACCAAGCCACTCGTCCAGACCACTGGTCGCCGCAAGCGCGCGGTCGCCCGCGCCCGCCTGCGCGCCGGCACCGGTCTGATCACCGTGAACCACCGCACCATCGAGAACTACTTCCCCCTTGCCACGCACCGCATGATCGTGGCTGAGCCCCTGCGGCTCACGAGCACCGAAGAGACCTACGACGTCGACTGCACGATGGACGGTGGCGGCGTCAGTGGTCAGGCCGGCGCGCTGCGCATGGCGATCGCCCGTGCCCTCATCGAGCTCGATCCCGAGCTGCGTCCGGCGCTCAAGAAGGCCGGTCTTCTCACGCGTGACGCTCGTGAGAAGGAGAGCAAGAAGTACGGCCTCAAGAAGGCCCGTAAGGCTCCGCAGTACTCGAAGCGCTGATCTGACGGGCAGGGCGCCCCATGGCCCCTCGCTTCGGAACCGACGGCATCCGTGGGGTTGCCGGCACCGAGCTCACCCCTGAACTGGCGCTCCGCGTCGGGCGTGCCGCGGCGCGGGTGCTGCGGCCACCAGCGTGCATCGTCGCTCGTGACCCGCGCCGTTCAGGTGGTGCGTTGCAGGCTGCCTTCGTGGCCGGCGTCGCCGCCGAGGGCGTCGACGTGATCCTCGAGGGGGTCCTGCCGACCCCAGCCGTGGCGGAGCTGGCGCGCCAGCGCGGCTGGGCCGGGGCGATGGTGTCGGCGTCGCACAACCCCTATGCCGACAACGGCTTGAAGCTGTTCGCGCTCGGCGGCCGCAAGCTCAGCGATGCCGAGCAGGCTGAGATCGAGCGTGAGCTGCTCGTCGAGCTCGATGCTGCGTCGATGCCCAGCGGGGCCGGCATCGGCACCGTCACGAGCGTCGAGGGTTCGGTTGACGCTTACCTCGCGCACCTGGTCGCGGTCCTCGACGGGCGGCGGCTCGACGGTCTGCGGGTCGTGGTCGATCAGGCCAACGGAGCCACGAGCGGCCTCGATGTCGTGTTCGGTCAGGTCGGCGCCAGTGTCGAGCGGCTGCACGCCGAACCTGACGGCTGCAACATCAACGATCACTGCGGCGCCACCCACCCCGCCAGCTTGCAAGCGGCCGTCGTGCGATCGGGGGCCGATGCCGGGCTGGCGCTCGATGGCGACGGCGATCGGGTGATCGCGGTCGACGAACGAGGCGAGCTCGTTGACGGCGACCACATCATCGCCATCTGCGCCATCGATCTTCAGCGCCGGGGGCTGCTGCGGGGCGGCGCGGTGGCTGTCACGGTCATGACGAACCTGGGCTTTCGCCAGTCGATGGAGCGCAACGGCATCGCAGTGGTCGAGACCGCGGTTGGCGATCGGGCGATCCTCGATGCGCTCGCGACCCAGGGGCTCTCGCTCGGGGGCGAGCAGTCGGGGCACGTGGTGTTCGCCGAACACGCCACCACCGGTGATGGGTTGCTCACCGGTCTCGTGCTGCTCGACGTCATGCATCGCACCGTCCGTCCCCTGTCGGTGCTAGCCGCCGAGGCCATGCGTCGGCTGCCCCAGGTGCTCGTCAACGTGCGGGTGACCGCGGTTCCGCCAGACCTCGTCGAGGTGCTCGCCGCCCCGATCGCGGCGGCCGAGGGCCGGCTCGGAACGAGGGGCCGTATCTTGGTGCGGGCCAGTGGCACCGAGCCGCTCGTGCGGGTGATGGTCGAGGCCGAGGACCAACGCCTGGCCCATGAGGTCGCCGATGGCCTGGCTGATCGCGTCAGGGCCATGGTCGAGGGGCCCGGGTAGCCTTTCGGGCATGTGCGGCATCGTGGCGGTTCTCTGCCGCCCCTCCCGACGGCCGGTTCCAAGCGCCGCCGAACTGCTCGCGCTGGCTGACCAAGCCGTCGCCGCCATCGATGGCCCCGACCATGACGTGGATCGGCTCGACGCGGCCGCGACGCTGACCGAGGAGATCGATCGCCTGTTGCACGGTGTCCCGGGTGTGATGGCACTGGTGGGCGATGAGGCATTCGAAGTCACGCTCCTCGAGCGGGTGGGACGACTCGACGACTGGGTCGCCGGGGTCGAGCGGGCCATCGGGGGAGACGACGAGCCGGTGGGGGTGGCGCTCGAAGCGATCAACGCGGCCATCATCCGAGCCCGAGACGCCTTGTGGGCGGTGCGCCACGATCGCGTTCGCACGGCGCGAGCGGTGCAGGTGCTCGCCGGCCGGGGCGCCTCGGTGGGAACGGTGGCCGGGTACCTCGCCATCCAGCATGCGCTGTCATCGCTCGATCGCCTCGAGGTCCGTGGTCGCGACTCGGCCGGCTTGCAGGTCATGGTGCAAGGGCACGGCCTCGATCTCGCCGATCCCGCCCTGGCTCCGCTGGTATGCACGCGCCTCGATGACGCACTGCTCACCTCGGGCTCGCTGCGGTCCTCGGAGGAGCAGCTCATCTTCGTCTACAAGGCCGCGGCCGAGATCGGTGAGCTGGGGGACAACACCAAGTCGCTGCGGGCTGCGATCCAAGCCGACCCCGTGCTCCGGCTCGCCCTCGCAGCTCCGGCGGCACGGGCGATGGTCTTGGCGCACACGCGGTGGGCCAGCGTCGGGATCATCTCGGAGCCCAACGCCCACCCCGTGAGCGATGAGGAGCTCGACGGCCGCATCCGCCCGTTCACGTCGGCGGTCCTGAACGGCGACGTCGACAACTATGGCGACCTCAAGGCCGAGGCCGGGCTACGGCTGGCCACCGAGATCACCACTGACGCCAAGGTCATCCCGGCGCTGTTCGCCCGGGCCGCCGAGACCACTGCGGACCCGACCGAGGCGTTCCGGAGCACGGTGGCCACGTTCGAGGGTTCGGTGGCGATCGCGGCCACGGCCGCGAATCATCCCGATCGGGTGTTCCTCGCCTTGCGCGGCAGCGGCCAGGCGCTCTACATCGGCATCGCCGAAGACCTCTTCCTGGTGGCGAGCGAGCCGTATGGGCTGGTCGAGGAGACGTCGACCTACCTCCGCCTTGACGGTGAGACGCCGACCAGGGCCGATCAGGCCCAGTCGACGAGGGGCCAAGTCGTCGTGCTCGACGCCCGCCTGGCAGGGAGCCTCGACGGTGTCGAGCGCCTCGGCTACGACGGCACGGCGCTCCCCGTCTCCGACGGTGACCTGTCAACGGCTGAGATCACGACGCGCGACATCAACCGGGGCGACTTCCCCCACTACCTCCTCAAGGAGATCACCGAGGCGCCCGAGAGCTTCCTGCGCACGCTTCGGGGCCGGATCGTCGAGCGTGACGGACGACTCCGGGTCCAGCTCGACGATCGTGCGCTTCCGCCCGCGGTCGTCGCTCTCGTGGCCGGCGGGCGCCTGAAGCGGTTGATCGTGATCGGGCAGGGCACCGCGGCGGTTGCGGGAAGGGCCATCGCCGCGGCGTTGCGGGCGCAGCTGGGTGTCCCGGCGGGCGTCGCCGTGGAGCCGATGATCGCCACCGAGCTGTCGGGGTTCGCGATGCCGAGCGATCTGAGCGACACGCTCATCGTGGCCGTGAGCCAGTCGGGGACCACGACCGACACCAACCGGACCGTTGATCTTGCCCGCGACCGCGGGGCGACGGTGATCGCCATCGTCAACCGGCGAAACAGCGACCTCACGGACAAGGCCGACGCGGTGCTGTACACCTCTGATGGTCGTGACGTCGAGATGAGCGTGGCGTCGACCAAGGCCTTCTACAGCCAAGTGGCGGCCGGGTTCCTGCTGTCGGCCGCCCTCGGCGAGCTTGCCGGCGTGGGCGATGCTCGTGCCCGCCACGACCTCCTCGACGGTCTGCGACGGGTGCCGGCCGCGATGCGTACGGTCCTCGGGCAGCGAGAGGCCATTGCCGACGCCGCTCGGCGCTTCGCCCCACCCAAGCGCTACTGGGCCGTGGTGGGCAACGGCCCCAACGCCGTGGCGGCTGAAGAGGTGCGCATCAAGCTCTCGGAGCTCTGCTACAAGTCGATCGCCTGCGACATCACCGAGGACAAGAAGCACATCGACCTCTCGTCGGAGCCGTTGATCCTGGTGTGTGCGGCCGGTCTCGAGGGCTCGACTGCTGATGACGTGGCCAAGGAGGTGGCGATCTACCGCGCCCACAAGGCCACTCCGATCGTCATCGCGACCGAGGGTGAGGGCCGCTTCCAGGCCGCGTACGCAGTCATCAGCGTGCCCGCCGTCGCCAGCCCCCTGGCCTTCATCCTGTCGGCAATGGTGGGCCACCTGTTCGGCTACGAGGCTGCGCTCGCCATCGACGCCCTGGCCCTTCCCCTCCGCCAGGCCCGCGAGTCCATCGAGCTCGCGCTCGAGTCCTCGTTGACGGGCGAGGAGGTCGTGGCCCACCTCATGACCGTGCTGGCGCCCGTGGCGCAACGCTTCAACGACACGCTGCGCTCGGGAACCTACGACGGGCACCTCGAGGCGAGCACTGCGGTCCGCCTCGCTTCGCTGCTGCGAGTCGTCGGCAGCCCGTCGGCCCTCGACGCCTACGAGCTCGACCACGGCAAGGTGGGCACACCCGACGTGCTGGTCGCCGACCTGACCGCGGCGCTGTCGCGGGCGATCGATGAGCTGACCCGCCCGATCGACGCCATCAAGCACCAGGCCAAGACCGTGACCGTCGGCATCTCCCGCTCCGACGAAGCGCTCGTCGGGACCGCACTGGTGCGTCAGGTGCTGGAAGCCGGGGCGGGCCGTGATCGGATCACGTACCGGAGCCTCAAGGTCCTGGCCGACCTTGCCCCGGCCGTGGCGGCGATCACGGGGTACACCCGGTACAGCATCGAGGGCGATCCTGACTCCGGTGACGCCACGATCGAGATCGTCGATCGCGGTGGCCTCGGCCGTGAGGTGCCGTCCCGCGTCGACCGCAACCCCGAGCTGCGCGGCACGAAACGCCGAGTGGCGGCCGACCGTGAGGTCTTGGTGGCGCGGGGGCGGTCCGACGGGCGCTCCGTGGTGCTGGTCCCGGAGGTCAAGGGGACGACGGTGACGGGGCTCACGCTGCTCCACGTCCGCTTCGTCGATCGCCTGCCGGCGGTGGTCTGCCGAGGCGTGCTGCGCGGGTATGGCGACCGCTATGCCCACCTGCAAGATGCCGTGACCGAGACCGAGCCGACCTTCCGGGACGACCTGTTGGCCGATGTCGACGTCGTCGATCTCCTCACCGCCCCGATCGCCGAGCTGGCCAACCGGTGGCGGTCCTAGTGCGCCGCGTCCTGCCGTGATCGGGGTGGGGCTCGACGCTGTCGAGGTGCCTCGCTTCCGAGCCGCGCTGCACCGGACCCCGACGCTGTCGACCCGGCTGTTTTCGGACCAAGAGCGCGCCTACGCGGCCGAGCGCAGCGATCCCACCGAGCGCCTCGCCGCTCGCTTCGCGGCGAAGGAGGCCGTGATGAAGGCGCTCGGCGTCGGGCTCTTCGCCGTGGGCTTCCGTGACATCGAAGTGGTGAGTGCCCCATCGGGAGCGCCGGCCGTCGTGCTGTCGGGGAGGGCCGAGGTGCTCGCCGCCGAGCGGGGAGTGACCCGGTGGCTGGTGTCGTTGACGCACACCGACCAGAGCGCTCAGGCGATCGCCATCGCGCTGTGACCGATCGGAGCGATGGATGATTCCCATCCTCACGCCGGCCGAGATGCGGGTCGTCGATGCTGGCGCCCCTGAACCGGTGAGCGTGTTGGTGGAGCGGGCGGGCTGGGCGGTGGGGCGTGCCGCCGTGGCTCTGCTCGGCGGGACGTATGGACGCAGGGTGGCGGTGGTGGCCGGGCCAGGCAACAACGGTGCTGACGGGCGTGTCGCGGCCCGACTGCTCCGGGAGCGAGGGGCGGCGGTCGACGCGTTCGAGGCAGGAGACGCACCGTCGCGACTGGCCGGGTACGACTTGGTCATCGATGCCGCATACGGGACGGGGTTCCACGGCTCGTGGCACGCCCCGGAGGTCGTTGGCGCGCTCGTCTTGGCCGTCGATGTGCCGTCAGGTGTCGACGGGCTCACGGGTGCCGTTGGCGGCCCGGTCATGCAGGCGACGCACACGGTCTGCTTCGCCGCACTCAAGCCCGGGCTCGTCCTCGAACCGGGACGATCACGGGCCGGTGTGGTGTCGGTGGCCGACATCGGGCTCGACGTCGGGCTCGCCTCGATGCACCTCGTCGAGGCCGATGACGTGAGGGCCTGGGTCCCGGCCCGCGCTGGTGATGCGCACAAGTGGTCGGCCGCGCTGTGGGTCATCGCCGGTTCGCCGGGGATGGGGGGAGCAGCGGCACTCGCCGCCGCTGCGGCTCAGCGGGCGGGCGCGGGAATGGTCCGCCTCAGCACGCCGGGCCAGAGCCAACCGGACCGGGTGCCCGAGGAGGTCGTGGTCACGGCGCTGGCGAGCGAGCTGTGGGCCAGCGAGCTGCTTGCCTCCGACAGCCGCTTCCACGCCTACGTGATCGGCCCGGGGCTCGGTCGGGCGCCGGCGGTGGTGCGCGAGGTGCGTGAGCTCGTCAGCCGGGCGCCTCGGGCGCTGGTCATCGACGGCGACGCGCTGTTCGCACTGGCGACCGCGCCTGGTGGTGCCCGCGCGGTGCTGTGCGACCGGCAGGCGCCCACCGTGCTGACCCCCCACGAGGGGGAGCTGGCGCTGCTGCGGGGGCGTGGGCTCGGCCCTGACCGGATCGCCGACGTGCGCTCGTTTGCGGCCGACGTCGGGGCAACCGTTCTGCTCAAGGGGCCGACCACGATCGTGGCCGCTCCGGACGGTCAGGTGCTGCTCACCACGACCGGCGATGCCCGGCTGGCGACGGCGGGCACTGGTGACGTGCTCAGCGGGCTCATCGGCGCGCTCCTCGCCCAGGGTTTGCCCGCTCTGCACGCTGCGGCTGCGGGGGCGTGGCTGCACGGCGCGGCGGCGCGACAAGGACCGGAGCGGGGCTTGGTCGCGTCCGATCTGCTCGATCTCATTCCCGCTGTGCTCGGGGCCTTGTGACGCACGAGCGGCGCGCCGGGGTCGCCATCCCGTTGCGGCCCACGGTGGCGGTGATCGACGTCGGGGCCGTGGTGGCCAACGTCGTGGCACTGTGCCGGGTCGTCGCCCCCCGGCCCGTGTGGGTGGTCGTCAAGGCCGACGGCTACGGCCACGGGGCGGTTCCCGTTGCCCGCGCCGCTCTTCGAGCGGGCGCCGCCGGGCTCTGCGTGGCCCTCGTCCAGGAGGGTGCCACCTTGCGCGCCGCGGGCATCACCGCGCCGATCCTGGTGCTGTCCGAGCCACCGCTCGACCACTTGGTTGCCGCCGTTGGCCTCGGCCTCACGATCACGATGACGAGTGCCTCCGGCGTCGAGGCCCTGGCTCGCGCCGCGGCTGAGGCCGGCGTCCCCGAGCCCGTGCCGGTGCACGTCAAGGTCGACACCGGCATGCGGCGCGTGGGGGTTGCTCCCGACCAGGCGGGCGCGTTGTGCGCGCTGGTAGCGGCGCAACCCAGCCTCGTGCTCGAGGGGTTGGTGACCCACCTGGCGGTGGCCGACCAACTCGACCATCCCTTCACCGCGGTGCAGCTCGAGCGGTTCGCAACGGTGCTCGCCGAACTGGACAGCAGCGGGCTGCGGCCGCCGCTCGTCCACGTCGCCAACTCGGCCGGTGCGCTTCTTCACCCGCAGGCGCGTCAGGACCTCGTCCGCTGCGGCATCGCCGTGTACGGCCTCAGCCCAGGGGGCGACGCGTCAGCGGCGGTGGCGCCTCTGCGACCTGTGCTGCGGCTCGTGTCGCAGGTGTCGTTCGTCAAGCGCGTCGAGTCGGGTGAGGGCGTGTCGTACGGCCTCCGCCACGTCCTGGACCATCCGGCCACCGTGGCGACCGTGCCCATCGGGTACGCCGACGGCGTGCCCCGGCGCTACGGAGCAGTTGGCGGTGAGGTGCTGATCGGCGGTCGGCGCCGTCCGGTGCTCGGTGTCGTCACGATGGATCAGTTGATGGTGGACTGCGGGGACGACCGGGTCGAGCGGGGCGACGAGGTGGTGCTCATCGGCGCACAGGGGGACGAGCAGGTGACGGCCGAGGAGTGGGCGGCCCGGCTCGGCACGATCACCTACGAGGTGGTCTGCGCGATCAGTGCCCGAGTGCCGCGAGTCGTGGTGGGCGACGCGTGATCACCGACGTCGACGGCGTGCTCGTCGGCCACTGGACCGAGTCGGCGGCTCGCACCGGGTGCACGGTCGTGCTCCTGCCGGAGGGGACGGTGGCGTCGGCCGAGGTCCGCGGGGGTGCGCCGGCCTCCCGTGAGCTCGACCTGCTCTCGCCCGAGCGCCTCGTGGACCGGCTCGACGCGGTGTGCCTGTCGGGCGGCTCGGCCTTCGGCCTGGCGGCCGCCGATGGCGTCGCCCGCTGGTGCGAGTCCGAGGGGCGGGGATTCGCCACCGGCGCCGGTCCGGTTCCGATCGTGGCCGGGCTGTGCATCTTCGACCTCCTCGTTGGCGACGCCGCGGTCAGACCGGGGGCCGAGCAGGGTCATGCGGCCGCGGCCGCGGCCAAAGCCGGGCCTCACCTCGTCGGCCTGGTCGGCGCAGGGACCGGGGCGACCGTGGGGAAGTGGCTCGGCCGCGACCAGGCGAGGCCCGGCGGCATCGGGTCGGCCACCGTCCGGGGCGGAGAGCTGGTGGTCGCCGCGCTCGTCGTCGTGAACGCGTTCGGTGACGTCGACGACGGGATCGAGCGGCCGTGGCCGGCGGCGGGGGGCGAGCTCGTCGCTGCGTTCGATCAGGTGCCGGCGATCGAGAACACCACGATCGGCGTGATCGTGACCAACGCCCGCCTCGACAAGATCGGGTGCCTGCTCGTGGCCCAGGGCGGCCACGACGGCCTGGCCCGGGCCTTGGTGCCGAGCCACGCCCGTGTCGACGGTGACGCCCTCGTGGCCGCCGCTACGGGCCAGGTCGAGGCCGCCGTCGACCACGTGCGCCTGCTTGCGACGCGAGCGGTCGAGCGCGCTGTGCGGTCGGTCGGGGCGTGACCGTTGGCCCGGCCCCGGGCCTCCGACCGACCCCCCGGTAGCATCTCTCGACGTGCTCACGTTGGCCCAGCTCGCTGCCGACGCGTCGTCGTGCACGCGTTGCGCTCTGGCCGCGACTCGCACCACGGTCGTGTTCGGGTCCGGCAGCCCGCAGGCGCGCCTCATGTTCGTCGGCGAGGGCCCTGGAGCCGAGGAGGATCGCCAGGGACTGCCGTTCGTCGGGCGCAGCGGCAAGCTGCTCGACCGGTTGCTGGCCGAGGAGGTCGGGCTCACCCGAGAGCACTGCTACATCGCCAACGTCGTGAAGTGTCGTCCCCCAGACAACCGTGACCCGAAGCCGGACGAGATCGAGGCGTGCCGGCCCTACCTCGAGCAGCAGGTGGCGCTGATCGGCCCGGCGGTCGTGGTCACCCTCGGCCGCTTCTCGACGCAGCTGCTGCTGGCCACGACCGAGCCGATCGGCAAGCTGCGGGGGCGGTCGTACCCGTTCGCCACCGGCGTGCTCATCCCGACCCTGCACCCTGCGGCCGCGCTCCGGGGCGGGGCCCAGCCGCTGGCGCAGATGCGGGCCGATCTGACCCGAGCCAAGCTGGCCCTCGCGGCGGCGTCATGACCGGGTCGATCGAGCTGCGCACCACGTCGGCGGCGGCGACCAAGGCCATGGCCTCGGCCCTTGCCGCGATGGCCCGCCCCGGCGACCTGCTGCTCCTGGCGGGCGAGATGGGGGCCGGCAAGACCGCCTTCACACAGGGCTTTGCTGCCGGCCTCGGTGTCGACGAGCCCGTCACCAGCCCGACGTTCACCCTCGTGCGTTCCTACGAGGGACGCCTGGTGCTCCACCACCTCGACGTGTACCGGCTCGAGCACCTCGACGAGGTGGCCGACCTCTCCCTGTCCGAGCTGCTCGACAGCGACGCGGTCACGGTGATCGAGTGGGGCGACGCCGTGCGGGCCGCCCTCCCCGCCGACTACCTCGAGCTCACGCTGTCGTTCACCGACGATGACGACGAGCGGTCCATCACCGTGCGCTGCGTCGGTCCGTCATGGCAGACCCGGTCCGCAACGCTGACCCCTGCCCTGGAGGCCTGGCGATGCTGATCCTGGGGATCGAGAGCGCCACGATGCAGGTGGGGTGCGCCATCGGCGGCCACGAGGGCGTGCTGGCGCTGTTCGAGAGCTGCCGGGGCAAGCGCCACGCCGAGACGCTGACCCCGGCCATCGAGTTCACCTGCCGTCAGGCCAACGTGACGCTCGACGAGATCAGTGTGGTGGCCGTCGACATCGGTCCAGGGCTCTTCACCGGTCTGCGCGTCGGGCTCGCCACGGCCAAGGCCATCGCCCACGCACTGCGCGTGCCGATGATCGGCATCCCGAGCCTCGACCTGCTGGCGTTCCCCGTGCGCCACACGAGCCGGTTGATCATGACGGTGGTCGATGCCCGCCGGGGTGAGGTGTTCTACGCGGCCTACCGGGCGGTGCCTGGCGGCGTGCAGCGGGTGAGCCCCCATCAGCTCGGCAAGCCCGCCGATCTCGTGAACGAGATCGAGGCCGGACGAGAGGACGTGCTGCTCGTTGGGGATGGCGCGCTGCGCTACGCCGACGAGCTGGGATCGACGCGGGGCGTCGAGATGGCCGAGCAGTGGCTCGCCCACCCCTCGGCGGCGCCGCTCGTCCAGCTGGCCCACGCCAAGGCGCTGCGGGAGGAGTGGGTCAACGGCTGGGAGCTGTCGCCGCTCTACCTCCGCAAGCCCGACGCCGAGATCAACTGGATCACGAGGGACTCCCGATGAACGCGCTGCGCGCCGATGCCTCATGGCCGCCGGCGCCCGACCAGCTCGTCGTGCGGATCAACCCCATGCGCCGCCGGCACCTGCGCGCCGTCGGCCGCATCGAAGGTCAGGTGTATCCGCGGCCGTGGACGCACGCCACGTTCCTCAGCGAGCTGGCCCAGCGTGACGACCGCTGCTACCTCGTGGCCAAGGTGGGCAACAACATCGTCGGCTACGCGGGGGAGCTGTTCGCCCTTGACGACGCCCACGTCACCACGATCGCCGTCGATCCCGGGTGGCACCGCCACCAGGTCGGAACGCGGCTCCTGCTGGCCATGGCCCGCAACGCGGTGAGCCGCGGCTCGACGAGCCTGACGCTCGAGGTGCGGGTCAGCAACAAGGCCGCGCAGGAGCTGTACCGCCGCTTCGGGTTTGCACCGGCGGGGATCCGTCAGCGCTACTACGAGAACGTCGAGGATGCGATCGTCATGTGGGCTCACGACATCACGGGCCCCGAGTACGGCCACCGTCTCGACGAGCTCGACATGACGGTCCGGGGCCGCACGATCATGGATCGCCGACCATGACGATGCTCGGCAACGTTCGCCCGCATCGTCCCGTCAATGCCGACACCATGGTGCTCGGCATCGAGACGTCGTGTGACGAGACAGCCGCGGCCGTCGTGATGGGCGGCACCGAGGTGCTTTCGAGCGTGGTGTCGAGCCAAGTCGATCTCCACGCCCGCTTCGGCGGGGTGGTACCCGAGATCGCGGGCCGGGCCCACGTCGAGCTCATCACTCCGGTGATCGCCGAGGCGATCGTCGAGGCCGGGGTCAACGACAGCCGCATCGATGCGGTGGCGGCCACCGTCGGGCCGGGGCTCATCGGCTCGCTGCTCGTCGGAGTCTCGGCGGCCAAGGCGCTGGCGCTGGTGTGGGGCGTGCCCTTCGTCGGGGTCAACCACCTCGAGGCCCATCTGTACGCCTCGTTCCTCGAAGACCCCGAGCTCGAGCTGCCGCTGGTGGTGCTGCTCGTCTCGGGTGGCCACACGATGATCGTCGTCATGGAGGGGCACGGCCGGTACCGGCTGCTCGGCCAGACCATCGATGACGCCGCGGGGGAGGCGTTCGACAAGGTGGCCCGCTTCCTCGGCCTCGGCTACCCGGGCGGACCGGCGATCGACCGTGAAGCGATGCTGGGCGATCCCGAGGCCATCCGGTTCCCGCGGGCGATGCTCAACGATGGCCTCGACTTGTCGTTCAGCGGCCTCAAGACCTCGGTGGTCAACTACGTGCGCAAGCACCCGGACGTCAGCACCGCAGATGTCGCCGCCTCGTTCCAGGCCGCGGTGGTCGAGGTGCTGGTGATCAAGGCCCGCCGGGCCGCCGTAGCCGTCGGCGCCAAGGGGCTGTGCATCGGTGGGGGCGTGGCGGCCAACTCGTTGCTGCGCGAGCAGGTCCTCGACGTCTGCACCGAGGACGGCCTGCGGGCCTTCCTGCCCAGCCGCTCGATGTGCACCGACAACGCGGCGATGATCGCCGCGGCCGGCTGGTACCGGCTGCGCAGCGACGGCCCGACGCCGCTCGACGCCGGGGCCGATCCCAACCTCCGCCTGCCGGTCATCCTGTGAGCGCGGTGACCGAGTCGAGCCCGGCCCCGTCGCGCTCCGGGCGGCCAGCGCTCACGATCGGTGGTCTCGTCGTCGATCCTCCGGTGGTCCTGGCCCCGATGGCGGGCGTCACCGACGCGCCGTTCCGCACGCTGTGCCGCCGCTACGGAGCGGGGCTGTACGTGAGCGAGATGGTGCTGGCTCAGGCGCTCGTGCACCGCAACCCCAAGTCCGATCACATGGTGTCGTTCGCCGAGGGCGAGACGCCCCGCAGCGTGCAGCTGTACGGCACGTCACCAGACGTTGTCGGCGCGGCGGTGCGGCGCCTGGTCGATGCTGACCGCGTCGACCACGTCGACCTCAACTTCGGTTGCCCGGTCCCCAAGGTCACGCGCCTCGGCGGGGGTGCCGCGCTGCCGGCACGGCCCCGTCTGCTGGCGGCCATCGTGGCCGCTGCCGTGGCCGCCGCCGGCCGGGTGCCGGTCACCGTGAAACTGCGCATCGGCATCGACGACGAGCACCACACGGCAGTGGCGGCCGGACTGGCGGCCCAGGACAACGGTGCCTCAGCGGTGCTCCTGCACGCCCGCACGGCCGAGCAGCGCTACGCAGGGTCCGCTGACTGGTCGGCCATCGCCGAGCTGAAGGCCGCGGTGCGCCACGTGCCCGTGCTCGGCAACGGCGACATCTGGGAAGCCCACGATGCGGTGCGAATGCTGGCCGAGACAGGCTGCGATGGGGTGGTCGTCGGTCGGGGCTGCCTCGGTCGGCCGTGGCTGTTCGGCGACCTGGCCGATGCCCTGGCTGGCCGGCCAGTGCGGCCGGCCCCGACGCTCGGCGAGATGCGCGACGTGCTGGCCGAGCACGGCCGGCTGCTGGCGGCCTGGCACGGCGAGCGCCACGGCATGCTCCAGCTCCGCAAGCACTGCGGCTGGTACCTCACGGGGTATCCGGTGGGAGCCGCCATGCGCCGTGATCTTGGGCTCGTGTCGTCGCTGGCCGAGCTCGACGACCACCTGGCCCGCCTTGATCCGACGCTGACGCTGGTGGCGGGGGGTGAGCGGTTCGCCCGCGGCCACACCGACGGTCCTCGCCGAGTCGTGCTGCCGCAGGGCTGGCTCGACGATCCGGACAGCATGGTGGGGCCCGATCCGGCCAGCGACCTGCTCGTCTCGGGCGGATGAGCGCGCCGCCCGGTTGGCCGGCCCGCGTGGTGCTGGCGTCCAGCTCTCCGCGCCGCCTCGACCTGCTGCGGGCCATCGGTGTCGAGCCCGAGGTGCGCCCGGCCCACCTGGACGAGTCGGAGCGGCCCGGCGAGGACCCCCGCCGCTACGTGGCGCGACTGGCCATCGCCAAGGCCCTCGCCGTCGCCGGTCCGGGCGAGGTGGTCGTCGCCGCTGACACGACGGTCGACGTCGACGGCGCCATCGTCGGCAAGCCCATGGACGCCGCCGATGCGGCACGGCTCCTTCGGCTCCTGTCGGGTCGGACCCACCTTGTGCACACCGGGATCGCCGTCGCGCGTAGGGGTGAGGCCGTTGCTGAAGTGGTCACCTCCGAGGTCACGTTCGTCGCGCTCAGCGACGAGGTCGTCGACTGGTACGTGGCCACCGGCGAGCCCCTCGACAAGGCCGGCGCGTACGGGCTCCAAGGTCCGGGAGCCATGCTGGTGTCCTTCGTGCGGGGCAGCACGACCAACGTGATCGGGTTGCCCCTGGCCGAGCTGCACCGCCTGATGCGGGGCGAGATGGTGCCCTGAGGGGTGTGGTCGGTAGCGTCCGGTCATGACGGCAGTCGCGCACATGATCGACCCTCGAGAGTTCGACTCGGTCGCCTACCAGCACCACCCGTTCCCGATGTACCAGGAGCTGCGGGACCACCACCCGGTGTTCCACGATCGCTTCCACAACCGCTGGGTGATCAGCCGCTACGACGACGTCGATGCGGCCTTCCAGGACAACGTGAGCTTCGACCGAGCCATGTACAGCCCCGACGGCGACTTCCGGTTCGGCTCGACGCACGTGTTCGGCCCGAACATCTTGGAGTACGGCAACTCCGAGCGGCACCGCTGGTTGCGCAACGTCGTGGCCGGGCAGTTCGTCGGCAAGGGGCTCAGCGCGTTCGTCCCCATCATCGAAAAGATCGCCGCCGAACTGCTCGACGGCTGCATGAACGATGGCGAGATCGAGCTGGTGTCGCGGTTCTCGAACCAGTTCCCGATCCGAGTGATCTCGAACATGCTCGGGCTGCCACGTGAGGACGAGGAGCGCTTCGTCGGCTGGTATCAGGCCCTGATCGCCGGCCTCGGCTTCGGCGGCGAGCACCTGACGCGGGGCATCGCGGCTCGCAACGAGATGTGGGCCTACCTCGACCCGTTGATCGAGGAGCGCATCGCCGAGCCCACCGACGACCTGCTGTCGCGTCTCGTCGAGGCCGAGCTCGACGGCGAGCGCATGACGCTCGAGGAGGTCAAGGGCTTCATCGCCTTGCTGCTCGCGGCCGGGGGTGACACCACCGACAAGGCGATCGCCAACATGTGGTTCCACATGCTCTACACGCGCCCCGACCAGTTCGAGGACGTGAAGGCCAACCCCGAGCTGTGGGAGAACGTGTTCGCCGAGATGATGCGCTACGACCCCGTCGTGCACGTGCAGTCGCGCTTCACGACCCGTGAGGTGCGGATCCACGACCGGCTGCTGCCCCAGCGGGCACTGGTGATCCTGTCGCTCGGGGCTGGCAACCGCGACGAGCGGGCCTTCGCGAACCCCGACACCTTCGACATCCACCGCGACGACCTGCACATGGGCCGTGAGAACCGCACCGGTCGATACAAGGACGGCAAGCGGGGCCACCTGGGCTTCGGCATCGGCCAGCACTTCTGCATGGGCTACGCCATGGCCCGCCAGGAGGCGGTCATTGCCTGCACGCGGATGATGGAGCTGATGCACGACCCGCAGCCCAAGTTCGTGACCCACGAAGGTGTCACGTCGCCGTCGATCGACTCAGGCGGTTTCCGCAGCCCCAAGGAGCTGTGGATCGAGTTCGACCCGGTGCGCCGATGAGGCTGCGGGTCGACCCCGACGTGTGCATCTCGTCGGGGGAGTGCACGTACAACCACCCCGACCTGTTCCACTTCGGCGACGGCGTGGCCGCCGAGGTGCTGATCGCCGACATCACCTCGCCCCGCCACCTCGAAGAGGCCCGCCAAGCGATCGAGGTGTGCCCCAGCGGCGCCATCAGCCTGACCGAGTAGATCCCGCGACGGGTAGTAGGCCTCGCGGGTCACCGGCCGAGGCGAGCGTCGTCGAGGTGTCATCTCGTGAGAGCAGCGCGCGGCCGCGGGGCCTTGCGTGCACCGTAGGGGCGCGCGGTCACCAGAGGCACGCCACCGAGCCGGTGGCGTCGGCCCACCGTCGCAGTGCCGAGTCCTTGGAGACAAGGGCGGCCCGGGTGTCGAGCGCCGTGGCGGCGATGATGCGGTCGGCGGGATCACCGTGGAGGTCGATCAGCGATGCGGCCATGACTGCGATCGTCGCCGTCACCGGCACGCACTCGACTCGGTCCGCCTCCACCACGTTGTTGACCCACAGCATGGTGGGGCGGTCGAGCTCGAGGCGACCCTTGCCCACGAGCATGGCGATCTCCCAGAACGAGATGGCGCTCACGATGAGGCGCACGCTTTCGTCGATGGCTCGGCGGGCGGGCTTCGAGAGCTTGCGTTGGTCGGCCAGCCACCATGCCAGCACATGGGTGTCCAGGACGATCGCGTCAGGCAACCTCCCACGGCTCCCCGGGCGAGAACAGGAGGTCATCGTCGTCGGTGAGCAGGCGCACGGAACCCGCGATCGGCTGGGGTCGAGCGATCGGGACGAGGCGAGCGACCGGCTTGCCCCGCTTGGTGATCACGAACTGATGACCGTGTTCGGCCACGTCGTCAAGAAGCGCGAGGCAGGTGGCTTTGAAGTCGCTGGCTCGGATCTCGGTCGTCATGTCCCGATCTCATCATGGTCATGGTTCATGGTCAAGTACGACGCCGAGCCATCGGGGTTCCGCATAAGCGGTGCGATCAACCGGCCCGCGCCGCCGTCAGCACTGTCGAGGTGGTGACAGTCGGCGAGAGATGCCAGTTGGCTTTCGAGCCGTGATGAAACCCTTGACGGCGGGGCTGGTGGTGGCAAGGCTCCCAGCCAGACGTCACTTCGGGGCGGGGGGCTAGCCATGCAGCGGGACGGAACAGTGGTTCGGGTGTCGGTGGTGATGGTCGTCCTGGCTGCGGGGCAGCGCTTCCACCGCCCGATGTGACGCTGCCGTCTGCGGGTTCCGGGGTCGTGTCCGTCGATGGCAGCCTGGTCCGTGTCGGCGGCGTGCCGCTGTCGGTCGCACCGGATCCCAAGTCCGCCCTCGCGGCGCCCGCGCCCAACTTTTGGAGTGGTCTGGCAGAGAGGAAATCCATGCCGCCAAGGCGTTCAACAGACTCAGCAGGGAGCGCCGCGGGCCTGATAGCCCTCTGATGGGGTTTGGCCTGGCGTTCACCTCGGGCGTTGGCACTCGCGGCTGCCGTTTGCTAACGGGTGTCGTCCGGGGGTATCGTTAGCACTCGCCATGTTCGAGTGCTAACGCCAACGGAGGCATGCACCCATGAATCTCAAGCCCCTCGATGACCGCATCGTCGTAAAGGCCAACGAGGCCGAAGAAGTTCGCGCATCCGGCCTCGTCATCCCCGACACCGCCAAGGAGAAGCCCCAGCAGGGCACGGTCCTGGCCGTCGGTGCTGGCCGCCGTTCCGACCACACCGGTGACATCATCCCGCTCGACGTCAAGGTGGGCGACACCGTCGTCTACTCGAAGTACGGCGGGACCGAGATCACGATCGACGGTGAGGACCTCCTGATCCTCACGTCGCGTGACGTGCTCGCCATCGTCGAGAAGTGAGGCGCTGACCCATGGCCAAGATGCTGAAGTTCGACGAGGAAGCGCGCCGCGCCCTCGAGGCCGGCGTGAACAAGCTTGCCGACGCCGTCAAGGTCACGCTCGGGCCGAAGGGCCGCAACGTCGTGCTCGAAAAGAAGTTCGGTGCGCCGACGATCACCAACGACGGCGTGTCCATCGCCAAGGAGATCGAGCTCGAGGACGCCTTCGAGAACATGGGCGCCCAGCTCGTCAAGGAAGTGGCGTCCAAGACCAACGACGTCGCCGGTGACGGCACCACGACCGCCACGGTCCTGGCCCAGGCGCTGGTGCGCGAGGGCCTCCGCAACGTGGCCGCCGGCGCCAGCCCCATGAGCCTCAAGCGGGGCATGGAGAAGGCAGCCGCCGCCGCCGTCGAGGCCATCAAGGCGCTGTCCAAGGAGATCGACGACAAGTCCGAGATCGCCCAGGTGGCCTCCATCTCGGCTGCTGACACCGCCATCGGCGGGGTCATCGCCGACGCCATCGACAAGGTCGGCAAGGACGGCGTGGTCACCGTCGAGGAGTCCAACACCTTCGGCATGGAGCTCGACTTCGTCGAGGGCATGCAGTTCGACAAGGGCTACCTGTCGCCGTACTTCGTGAGCGACGCCGAGCGCCAGGAAGCGATCCTCGAAGATCCGTACGTCCTGCTCGTCAACGGCAAGATCGGCTCGGTGCAGCAGCTCCTGCCGCTGCTCGAAAAGGTCATGCAGACCGGACGCCAGCTCCTGATCATCGCCGAGGACGTCGAGGGCGAGGCGCTCGCCACGCTCGTGGTCAACAAGATCCGGGGCACGTTCAGCTCGGTGGCCGTCAAGGCCCCCGGGTTCGGCGACCGCCGCAAGGCCATGCTCCAGGACATGGCGATCCTCACCGGCGCCCAGGTCATCAGCGAAGAGGTCGGGCTCAAGCTCGACAACGCCACGCTCGACCTGCTCGGCCGGGCTCGCAAGGTCGTCATCACCAAAGACGAGACCACCATCATCGAAGGTGGCGGCGAAGAGGCCGACGTGAAGGGCCGCATCAACCAGATCAAGGCCGAGATCGAGAACACCGACTCGGACTGGGACCGCGAGAAGCTGCAGGAGCGCCTGGCCAAGCTGGCCGGCGGCGTTGCGGTGGTCAAGGTCGGCGCGGCCACCGAGGTCGAGCTCAAGGAGAAGAAGCACCGCATCGAAGACGCGCTGTCGGCCACTCGGGCCGCCATCGAGGAGGGCATCGTCGCCGGTGGTGGCACCACCCTCCTGCGGGCTCGCCCCGCCGTGGCCGACCTCATGGCCACGTTGTCAGGTGACGAGGTCGCCGGCGCCCGGGCCGTGTGGATCGCGCTCGAGGCCCCGGCCCGGCTCATCGCCGACAACGCCGGCATCGAAGGCGCCGTCGCCGTCGAGCACATCGGGCGCGAGACCGGCAACGTCGGCCTCAACGCGGCGACGGGCGAGTACGAGGACCTGGTGAAGGCCGGGGTCATCGATCCTGCCAAGGTCACCCGGGCCGCACTGCAGAACGCAGTGTCCATCGCCGCACTGCTCCTCACCACCGAGTGCCTCGTGGCTGACAAGCCCGAGAAGAAGTCCGCGGGGATGCCCGGCGGCGGCATGGGTGGCATGGGTGGCATGGGCGGGATGATGTAGTCAACGCCCGGTCGCACCTGCGATCGAAACGACGCCCCGGGTTCTTCGGACCCCGGGGCGTCGTCGCGTCCCGGGGCAGAGCAGCCCGGTCCTCTCGGTGGCTCCACCGGCCGCCCGACGTGGTCCACCACTACGGTGCGACACCGACCACCAGGCCAGGGGGACTCGGCATGAACGAACGTCGTCGCTACCGCGGCATGATCGAGGACAGCGCCCGCTGGGACGGCTTTGTGCTCCGGGACGGCGACATCATCGTCACCACCCCACCGAAGTGCGGTACGACCTGGACGCAGATGATGTGCGCGCTGCTGGTCCTGCAGCAGGCGCCGCTCCCCTTGCGCCTCGACGAGATCTCGCCGTGGCTCGACATGTTGACCTCGCCGCTCGACGACGTCGTGGCGCGACTGGAGGCCCAGGACCATCGCCGGGTGATCAAGAGCCACACACCCCTCGACGGGCTCCCCTGGGACGAGCGGGTCACCTACGTGGCCGTGGCCCGCGACCCCCGTGACGTGGCGATGTCGTGGGATGACCACGTCAAGAACTCCGACATCGGTGCGATCTTGACGGCCCGCAACGATGCGGTCGGTCTCGACGACCTCGCGGAGCTGTTCCCTGACGGTCCGACACCGCCGAAGGAGGACCCGCTCGATCGGTTCTGGGAGTGGGTCGACGACGACGAGATGACGAGCCACACCTCCAACCTCCGTCGCCTCGTCCACCACGCGCAGGGGTTCGCCGAGCTGGGCGATCGGCCCAACGTGGTACGGATGCACTACAGCGACATGCGCGCCGACCCGGCGGGGCAGATGGAGATCCTGGCTGATCGTCTGGGGATCGACGTGCCGGCCGACCTCATGCCCAGGCTGGTCGACGCGGCTGATCTCAACTCGATGCGGGCTGACGCCAGCCGCACGGCTCCTGACATCGCGCACCACCTCTGGCACGATCCGCAGCGGTTCTTCGGTGACGGTGCGGTGGGTCGCTGGGAGTCGTTCCTCACCGCCGAGGACGTGGCCCGCTACGACACCCGAATCGCGTCGTTGGCCTCGCCCGAGCTGATCGCGTACCTGCAGCGCCGCTGAGCGCCGCGATCAGCGGCGGGCTGTCGCAGCCTCACCGCTACCGTTGCCCGCGTGCCTGCCCCGTCCGAGCCTGAGCGGTTGAAGATGCCGTTTTGGATCCACCAGGTCATCGAGTACGTCATCGGCGTGCTGCTGGTCGCCCAGGCCCTGCAGACCGATCGGCCGCTGGTGCCGCTGGTCGCGGGGATGCTCGTGCTCGGGCTGGCGGCCACGGCCGACGGGCCGATCGGGGCCTTTCGGGTCGTGCGGCGGCCGCTGCACAAGGTGCTCGACGTCGTCATCGGCACGGGCCTGATCGTGTTCGCGGTCGTCGCCCGGGACTCGACCAGTTCGGCCGGCACGCTCGTCGCCCTGGTCGGCGGCGCCGCCGTCCTGGCGCTGGCCGTGCGCACCGAACGAGCCCGCCCGCCCCGCCGGTCGGCTCCCACCTCGGCGACGGCTCCCCCCATGGCACCCATGGCTCCCAGCGCGACGACGCTTCCCCCGGTGGCGCCTGCGGCCTCCGTCCCGCCATCGGCACCGCCGGCCTCCGGAACCGAGGCGATCTCGAGGCGGGCGGGCCGGGCGCTCGGCAAGGGCATCCGCACCTTCCGCGACGACCCCCGCTGACGACGGGCCTCACGCCATAGGCTTTGCCCTCATGGACACGCCGCCCCCCGATCCCGACAAGCTGCTCGCCGACTGGATGGAGTGGGAGCGGGGCGACGAGACGCCCGGCCGGGTTATGGCCAACCTCAAGGTCCACGGCATGGCCGAGCTGCTCAAGGGTCTCGCGACCGGGGCCGGTGACCACCGCTGATGCCCGGGGTCGGCCCTCCGACCCGCGGTGGCGGCCAGGTGATCCCCCGACCGAAGGCCTGGCGCGTGGGGGATCCACCACCGTGGGCTCGTCTCCCTTCAGTGCCCGTGCTGCGCACGGACGCCGTGGTCGATGCGATCGTCCGGCGGGGTCCGTCACGGTCGGTGGATCCGGTGCTCCCCGATGCCCGCCTGTCGGCAGTGTTGATCGTGCTCGCCGACGGTCCCGAAGGTGCCGAGGTCGTGCTGACCCGGCGCTCCCAGCACCTGCGCAACCACCGGGGTGAGGTCGCGTTTCCCGGTGGCCGCACCGACCCCGGAGAGACCGCGGTCGAGGCCGCGCTGCGCGAGGCGTGGGAAGAGGTGCTGCTCGACCCGGCCTCGGTCGAGGTCGTCGGCGAGCTGGATCACCTGTCGACCGTCGTGAGTGGCTCGCACATCGTGCCCGTGGTCGCCCGGAT
The DNA here is from genome assembly GCA_038244535.1 of Acidimicrobiales bacterium. Taxonomy (GTDB): domain Bacteria; phylum Actinomycetota; class Acidimicrobiia; order Acidimicrobiales; family Ilumatobacteraceae; genus JBBRTJ01. Next base: position 50,025 of record JBBRTJ010000003.1, read on the forward strand.
GGCGACCCCGCCCGCCTTGCGGCCCGGGACCACCGAGGTCGATCGGGTGTTTCACGTCCCTCTGGCCGAGCTGCTCGGGGACGGCACGTATCGCGAGGAGCGGTGGGGGACGCCGCCGCTCGACCGACCGATCCACTTCTTCGAGCTGCACGGTGACACGGTGTGGGGCGCCACCAGCCGCATGCTCGTGCAGCTCCTGACGGTGGCGCTCGGCATCGAGCCGTGACGACGGGCGAGTCGGGCGCGCCGATCCCCGCCACGGTCCTGGAGGGGTCGGGTCTCACGTTGCGGCCGTGGTCGCCGGCCGACCTGCCCTGGCTCGTCGATGCCGTCGCCGATCCCGACATCGCTCGCTGGACGAACATGGCCAACCCGTTCACCGCTGGCGCGGCCGTGGCGTGGGTCGAGCTGCAGCGCTCGCTGCAGCAGGCGGGCACGGGCATCGGCTTCGCCATCGCGCGCACCGAGTCCGACGAGCTGCTCGGCTCGATCGGGCTGTTCGGGATCGACGGCGAGTCGGGCGAAGTCGGGTACTGGTTGGCATGGGAGGCGAGGGGTCAGGGCGTCGCCGCAGTCGCGCTCGACCTCGTCGCCGGCTGGGGGGTTGCCGGGCTCGGGCTCGCTCGGGTGTGGGCCCAGGTCGCCGTGGGCAACGAGGCCTCGCGGCGCGTGGCCGAGCGAGCAGGGTTCGAGCTGACGGGCACGGTCGTGGCCGGATGCCACGACGGCGATCAGGCCACCGACGCCGTGGTGCTCACCCGGTGGGCGCCAGCTCGCTGAGCAACCGCCACCCGGCCTCGACGTGGCGACGCTCGGTGGTGCGTCCCCCGATGCAAAACCGGATGGCGGAACGACCGTCGAGCACGGTGCGGGTGAAGAGGGCGGCGCCGGTGGCGTTGGCCTCGTTGATGAGCCGGTTGGTGACGTCGTCGCCGCCGACGTGGCGCACGCACACGAGGTTGAGCGAACGGGGAGCGACCAGCGTGAAACGGGGGTCGGCGGTGGCCCAGCCTTCCAGCGCGTCGGTCAGCGCGAGGTGGTGGCGGATCATGGTCTGGAACGCACTCGGTCCCTCAGCGCGGATCGCGAACCACAGCTTCAGTGCTCGGAACCGGCGGCCGAGGGGGATCTGCCAGTCGCGGTAGTCGATGACCTGCCCGGCGTCGCCGGCCGTGGTGCGCAAGTACTCGGGCAGGATCGACAGCGCGCCGATGAGGGCCTGCCGGTCGGCGACCCAGAACAGGTCGCAGTCGAAGTTGACGCCCATCCACTTGTGCGGGTTGGTGCAGTAGCTGTCGGCGAGGTCGAGCCCGGCGTTGACGAGCCCGCGGTGCTCGGGGCACAGCGCGGCGATGCCGGCCATCGCCCCATCGACGTGCATCCAGAGGCCCTCTCGCTGGGCGATGGTTGCAAGTGCAACTACTGGGTCGAAGGCCATCGACGATGTGGTGCCGGCGGTGGCACAGACCCAGAACGGTGTGAGCCCGGCGGCCTTGTCGGCCGCGATGGCAGCGGCCAGCGCGTCGGGTCGCATGGCGAAGCGCTCGTCGGTCTCGATCAGTCGCAGGCGATCGGAGCCGATGCCGGCGATGCGCATGGCCTTCTCGATGCTCGAGTGCGCCTGTGCCGTCGCGTAGGCGACGAGGCCGCATGTGTCGCCGGTGCGGTTCGAGTCGCCACCGGTGATCCGCTCTCGGGCAGCCAGCACAGAGCACAGGGTGGCGCTCGAGGCGGTGTCCTGGATCACGCCGCCGCCGGCGCCCGTCGAGCGGAACCGATCGGGAAGGCCGAGCAGCTCGACCATCCAGTCGAGCATGAGCGTCTCGACCTCGGTGGCGGCCGGACTCGTGGCCCACAGCATCCCGTTGACGCCGAGGCCAGCGGTCAAGAGCTCGCCGAGGATCGACGGGTAGCTGGAGTTGCATGGGAAGTAGGCAAAGAAGCTGGGGTGCTGCCAGTGCGTGAGCCCCGGCACGATCACCCGGTCGATGTCGGCCAGCACCGCGTCGAAGGGCTCGGGGGCGAAGGGTGGGCGCTCGGGCAGCTGGCTCCTCACCCATCCGGGCTCGACGCGAGACGAGACCGGGAAGCGCTCGACGCCCTCGACGTACCCGGCGATCCAGTCGATGAGTGCGTGACCGTGGGTGCGGAACTCCTCGGGGGTCATGGGCGGCGAGCCTAGGAGTCGACCTGTGCGCCTGATCCGGTCGGATCGTCCTGAGCGCCGGTCGTAGGTTGCGGGCCGTGGCTGCTTCGTTCGACCCCGCCGACATCGATCCCGCCCGGTTCACGGTGCACCGCGCGTCACCCCGGGGCTTCGCCCAGGCCTACGTGCGTGAGGGCGCCGGGGGCATGCCGCTCGTGCTCGTGCACGGCTGGCCCGAGTCGAAGCGGATCTTCTGGAAGGTCATCGCCCCGCTGGCCGCCGCCGGGTTCGAGGTGATCGTGCCCGACCTTCGGGGCTTCGGTGACAGCCAGGTCGGGCCCGATGGCCTCCACGACGTCGCCTCTCACAGCCTCGACCTGCACGCGCTCGTGCACGACCACCTCGGTCATGAGCGTGTCGTGCTCGTCGGCGGCGACCTTGGCGGACCGGTCGTGCAAGACCTGTCGCTGCGCTTTCCGGGCTGGGTCGATCGCATGGTGCTGTTCAACTCGCCCCTGCCGTACGACAAGGAGCGGATGGCCGGACTGCGCACCCGCCCCGCGCAGGAGGCGAGCGACTACTACGTGCGTCAGGGCCGCGACGCCGATGCGTTGGCCGCCGAGCTGGCCACCGAAGGCGAGCGGCGCCGCTACATCGCCACCTTCTACACGAGCCGCTTCTGGGGCCATCCCGGCGCCTTCCTCGACCCCGCCTCGGCGCCCGGCCGGTTCGGGGCGAGCGCCATCGTGGACTTCCACACCGAGCCGTTCGGTGACGCCGCCCACCTGCGGGCGTCGTTTGGTGGCTACGAGAGCGCCTTCTCGCCGGCGGCACGGCTCGAGCCCGCGCGCCTCGGGCCAAACCCACGCGCACGCTGCTCCTGTTCGGGCCGAGTGACCACGTGATCTACCCCGAGTTCGACAAGATGGCGGCGATCGTGTTCTCGAACCACGTCGGCCCGTTCCTGCTGCGCGACTGCGGTCACTTCGTGCCCTGGGAGGCGCCCCATGCGCTCGTCAGCGCAACGGTGACGCTCTGTGGCGACCTGCTCTGACGCGACTTCGACGATCGGCCGCGACCCGGGCGAGAAGGTCCGGTTCGGCCCTTGACGAGAGCCGCTCGCGGGCGCACGCTGACAGTGACCCACAGGACACGATCAGACGGAGGTCCTCTGATGGATCAAGGTTCTTCGGCCGAGGAGTCTCCACCCGGTTGAGCAACGGGTCGCACCCGCGACCCCGGCGACGGATGCCGGGGTGCGTGGCGGCCCGAGGCGAGGCTGATGCCACCGGGTGCTCCCACCCTGACCGGCTTCGAGCCGGCTCGAGCAACTTCTGGGCGCGCGTCGCCTCGCTGAGGGTGACGACCCAACCACCAACGACACTGCTGGCCCGGCTCTGCTACCCGCCCCCGTGGGCCCGAGAGCCGGGCCGTCGTCGTCCTCGGAGCGCTTGTCGTCTCCGTTGGTCACTCGATTCGCTTGGCGCGGGTGCGTTGGCGGGCCGAGCGAGTAGCCATGAAGAAGACCACGCACATCCCGGTGAGGATGAGGAAGAACAGGGTGACCTGGGCCCAGCCGCCACGATCGCCTGGGGCCTGGGGGGCGACGCCGGAGTTGGGCAGCGGGATGATCCCGAGGCGGGGCAGCTCGATCAGTGACGTCGTGGTTGATGCCCGCTCGGGCTGGGTGGTCGGGTCTTGCAATCGCGGGATGGTCGGGATGGTGGTGTCATCGGCCCGGGACGCGGGGCCGGCGGCCAGCAGACCGCCGGCGGCAAGGAGGCAGGCGATGACGACCAGTCCGATACGACGATGCACCCCCCGGTTGTAGCCGCGTCGGCGCCACGGGTGGTGGTCGCGGTCACGGTTGGGTTCGGGCGACGGCGGCGACCGGTGCGGGCCTAGGGTGCGCCATGGCCAACCTGTCGTTCGAAGGCGAGACCCACGCCGAGATCGTTGCGAAGGTGAAGCGCTGGCTCGCCTCGCTTGACGGCGAGGAGAAGTCCCTCAGCCCGGCTGAGGCCATCACGGCCAGCGCCAGCCTCACCAAGGATGCGCTCAAGATCATCGCCTCGTCGGCCCCTGGGCCGATCGGCCAGAGCGAGGTGGTCAAGGGCCTGACGGGCATGGGCTACTCGATCACCGACAGCACGGCCAAGGCCATGGTCGATGCGCTGGACTCGTTGTCGGCGATCACCGGCGAGTCGCTCGTCAAGCGGATGCGTGACAACTCGGCGTCGGCCGTGTTCGAGATGAACCAGGCAATGGCCAAGCAGGTGCTCAAGGGCCTTCGCCCGAAGAAGAGCACCTGAACTTGAACGAGAAGTAAAGGGCCGACGGCCTGACCGATCACCGGGCCCGCCTACGCTTGAGAGCTTCCACATCAGGGGATTCGGGAGGAGCTGATCGTGGCTGAGGTCGAGATCGGAATGGGCAAGTCCGGGCGTCGGGCCTATGGGTTCGACGACATCGCCATCGTGCCGAGCCGGCGCACACGCGATCCCGAGGACGTCGATGTCTCCTGGGAGATCGACGCCTACCGCTTCGAACTGCCCGTGCTCGCCAGCGCCATGGACGGGGTGGTCTCACCGGCGACCGCCATTGAGGTCGGTCGCCTCGGCGGAGCCGGCGTGCTCAACCTCGAGGGCCTCTGGACCCGCTACGAGGACCCCGAGCCCTACTTCGAGGAGATCGCCGAGCTCGACGACGAGAAGGCGACCCGACGGATGCAGGAGATCTACCTCGAGCCGATCAAGCTCGAGCTGGTCACCGAGCGCATCCGCGAGATCCGCGCCGCCGGCGTGATCGCGGCGGCCTCGGTGACCCCGCAGCGGACCATGGGGATGCTCGATGCCATCCACGCCGGTGAGCTCGACCTGTTGGTCATCCAGGGCACGGTGGTGTCGGCCGAGCACGTCAGCAAGAACCGCGAGCCCTTGAACCTGAAGCAGACCATCCGCCAGCTCGAGATGCCCTGCATCGTCGGAGGCTGCGCCAGCTACCAGGCCGCGCTCCACCTCATGCGCACCGGCGCAGCCGGGGTGCTCGTCGGCGTGGGTCCCGGTCATGCCTGCACCACTCGTGGGGTGCTCGGCATCGGGGTGCCCCAGGCCACGGCGATCGCCGATGCCCGCGCCGCGCGCATGCGCCACCTCGACGAGACCGGCGTCTACTGCCACGTCATCGCCGACGGCGGGATGGGTACGGGCGGCGACATCGCCAAGGCCATCGTGTGCGGCGCCGACGCCGTCATGATCGGCTCGCCCCTGGCCGCCGCCAGCGAGGCGCCTGGCCGGGGCTTCCACTGGGGCATGGCGACGTTCCACCCGACGCTGCCCCGCGGCGCCCGGGTGCGGACCTCGACCCGTGGTTCGCTCGAGGAGATCCTCATCGGGCCGGCCCGTGAGAACGACGGCCGCATGAACCTCTTCGGCGCCCTGCGCACCTCGATGGCCACCTGTGGCTACGAGACGGTCAAGGAGTTCCAGAAGGCCGAGGTCATGGTCGCCCCTGCACTCCAGACCGAGGGCAAGTCGCTGCAGAAGGCCCAGCACGTCGGCATGGGCCACTGACGCTGTCGCCTCGATGACTGACCCGCTGGAACTGGCCGCTGAAGCGGCCGCCGCGCTGGCCCGCGCCACCGGCGTCGGCACCCACGACGTCGCCATCGTGTTCGGTTCGGGCTGGGGCCCGGCCGCGGACGCGCTCGGCCCGCCCACCGCCGAGGTCGAGCAGTCGTCGCTGCCCGGGTTCGCCGCCGCTGCGGTCGAGGGGCACGGCGGCACCGTGCGATCGATCCCCTTCGACGGTGTGCGGGTGCTGGCGCTGCTCGGCCGTTCGCACCTCTACGAGGGGCGGGGCGTCGACGCGGTCGTCCACCCTGTGCGCATGGCGGTGGCGGCGGGCTGCCGCACGATCATCCTCACCAACGCCTGTGGTGGCATCCGGGCCGACTTCCGCCCGGGCCAACCGGTCGTGCTGAGCGACCACATCAGCTTCACCGGGGTGTCGCCCTTGCGGGGACCGCAGTTCGTCGACCTGACGCAGCTCTACTCGCTTCGTTTGCGGGCCCTGGTGCACGAGCTCGACCCGTCGATCCCTGAAGGGGTCTACGGCCACTGGTACGGCCCCACCTACGAGACCCCGGCCGAGATCCGCATGCTGCGCACCCTCGGGTGCGACCTGGTGGGCATGTCGACGGTGCCCGAGGCCATCGCCGCCCACGCGCTCGGGGCCGAGGTGCTGGCCATCGCGCTGGTCACCAACCCGGCGGCCGGGCTCGGGCTCGAACGGCTCGACCACACCGAGGTGCTACGGGAAGGCCGGGCGGCCGCCGATCGGATGGGAGCCCTGCTCGTGCGTCTCGTGCCGCGGCTGGCCGGAGGGTTGGACGGTCCCTTGGACGGACCCCACTAGCGTTCGGGCATGAGCGAGCCTGGCGATCCGGTGCCCTTCGACACGGTCCTGGTGGTCGACTTCGGCGCTCAGTACGCGCAGCTGATCGCCCGGCGGGTGCGCGAGGCACGGGTCTACTCCGAGATCGTGCCCCACTCGATCACGGCCGCCGAGGTGGCTCGGCGTCAGCCTGCGGCGCTGGTGTTCAGCGGTGGACCCAAGAGCGTCCACGTGGACGGGGCGCCGGCCATCGACCCGGCCGTCTACGACCTCGGCCTCCCGATCCTGGGCATCTGCTACGGGGCTCAGCTGATCGCGCAGCAGCTCGGGGGCGAGGTGGCCCGCACCGGCCAGGGCGAGTACGGCCGCACCGACCTCACCGTCGGCCCCGCAGGATCCCGCCTGGTGAGCGGCGACCAGCACGTTTGGATGAGCCACTTCGACTCGATCGTGAAGGCGCCCGAGGGGTTCCGAGCCACCGCCAGCACGGCCACGACGCCGGTGGCGGTGCTCGAGAACGACGAGCGCCGCATCCACGGCGTGCAGTTCCATCCCGAGGTGGGCCACACGCCCGAGGGCCAGGCCATCCTCGAGCGCTTCCTGTTCGACCTCGCCGGTTGCCGGCCGACGTGGACGATGGGTTCGGTCATCGACCAGTCGATCGCCGCCATCCGGGCCCAGGTCGGCTCGGGGCGGGCCGTCTGTGGGCTGTCAGGCGGGGTCGACTCGGCGGTGGCCGCCGCGCTCGTTCACAAGGCCATCGGCTCGCAGCTCACCTGCATCTACGTCGACACCGGGCTGATGCGCCTGGGCGAGTCCGAGCAGGTGGTCGAGACGTTCCGGCGTCACCAGGGCATCGAGCTGATCCACGTCGACGCCAGCGACCGGTTCTTCGAGCGTCTCGCCGGCATCGTCGACCCCGAGGAGAAGCGCAAGGCCATCGGCGAGCTGTTCGTGCGGGTCTTCGAGCAGAACACCGGTGGTCTGACCGATGCCACGTTCCTCGTGCAAGGAACGCTCTACCCCGATGTGATCGAGAGCGGCACCAAGGACGCCGCCCGGATCAAGAGCCACCACAACGTCGGCGGGCTGCCCGACGACATGACGCTCGAGCTGGTCGAGCCGCTGCGCACCCTGTTCAAGGACGAGGTGCGTGAGGTCGGCCACGAGCTCGGGCTTCCCGACGAGATCGTGTGGCGCCAGCCGTTCCCCGGCCCGGGGCTCGGGGTGCGCATCATCGGCGAGGTCACCCGCGAGAAGGTGGCGCTGCTGCAACGGGCCGATGCCATCGTGCGCGAAGAGGTGTACCTGGCCGGGCTCGAGCGCGAGATCTGGCAGGCGTTCGCGGTGCTCCCCGACATCCGTTCCGTCGGGGTGATGGGCGACGAGCGCACCTACGGCCACCCCATCATCATCAGGGCGGTCACCAGCGAGGATGCCATGACCGCCGACTGGGCCCGGCTGCCCTACGACCTGCTCGAGAAGATGTCGAGCCGCATCATCAACGAGGTGCGGGGCCTCAACCGGGTCGCCTACGACATCACGAGCAAGCCCCCCGGCACCATCGAGTGGGAGTAGCGGCGCGCTCTGGGTCGCAGGCCCGACGTGACAGCCGGTGCTTCAGGCCGGGGGGTTCTCGGCTATCTCGCGCCAGTAGTCGCGGGCCATCGTCTCGAACCGGAGGCCCATGATGAGCGTCGCCAATTCGGCGGGCGTGGCCAAGCCCGTGACCTTGGTGCGGAGGTCCTCGTACTCGGCCAGGCGCTGGGCATGGACCTGCTCCTGCTCGCGCGCCAGCGCGGCGACGCGACCGGCGCTCGACCGGCTGCTGAAGTGCAGTTTGAGCAGGCCGAGGTCGCGCAGCTCGGTGTTGTCGGTCGAGGGCTCAGCCAGCCACATGTCGAGCGCGGCGAGTCCCTTGGGGGTCATGGCGAACTGCCGCCGCTTGCGCCCCCCCGCTTCGGCCTCGTCCACCAGGTATCCGGCCGCAGCCAGGCGGGTCGGTTCGGCGTAGAGCTGGCTGTGGGGGAACGACCAGAAGTAGCCGATGCTGTCGGCCACGCGGCCCTTCATGGCGTACACCGTGACCGGCTCCATGCTGCTCACGAGCCCCAGCACCACGTACGACGTGGTGGTGAGCGAGATCGGGGCGTCGGGCACGGACCGATGGTAGAAGCGCCCGCCATCTCGGCGCGAAAGGGGTTCTCGGCGCGAAGGGTCCGACGAACGTCGATCCTTCGCGCCTGGGTCGGGCGGGGTCACCCGGTGGCCGCGCGTGCTCGTACCGGGGAGGGCGGCTGAGGTGGCTACGGTGCCGAGCCGATGAGGGGCATCGACGAAGTTCCGGTGAGCGCCTGGTTGGCCGCGCACGTCGAAGGGCTCGAGCCGCCGTTCAGGTTCGAGCTGATCGCCGGTGGCCACTCCAACCTCACCTACCGCGTGGTGGACAGCACCGGGCGGGCCGTCGTGCTGCGCCGTCCACCGATGGGCCACGTGCTCGCCACCGCCCACGACATGGCTCGCGAGCACCGCATCATCTCGGCCGTACGCACCGCAGGTGTGCCGGTGGCGCCTGCGCTCGGCCTGTGCACCGACGAGACGGTCAACGGGGCGCCGTTCTACGTGATGGGCTTCGTCGAGGGGATGGTGCTCGACAATGCCGAGAAGGCGGCGACGTTGGCCCCGGCGGTGCGCGCTGCCGCCGGTCGCAACCTCATCGACGTGCTCGCCCACCTCCACGACGTCGATGTCGACTCGATCGGCTTGGGCGACCTGTCCAAGCGCGACGGCTACGTCGAGCGTCAGCTCAAGCGATGGTCGAAGCAGTGGGAGGGCAGCAAGACCCGGGAGCTGCCCGCCATCGAGGAGGTCGAGCGGCTGCTGCGCTTGAACGTGCCGGTGCAGCTCGGCGTCTCGGTGGTGCACGGCGACTACCGCTTCGGCAACGTGCTCACCGATCCGCAGACGGGCGCCATCAACGGCGTGCTCGACTGGGAGCTGTGCACCCTGGGCGACCGCCTGGCCGACCTCGGCTGGATGCTCGTCTACTGGAGCGACGGCGACGGTGCCTCGGGGCGGGCCAACGACCCGACGGGCGCCGGTGGCTTCATCACCAAGGCCGAGATGGTCGAGCGCTATGCGGCCGCCAGTGGGCGCGACGTGAGCGGGATCGACTACTACGTTGCCTTCTCCGCGTGGCGGCTGGCCGTCATCAGTGAAGGGGTCTACGCCCGATACCTCCACGGCGCGATGGCCGACGAGACCGTCGACATCTCCACCTTCAAGGCTGGCACCGACGCCCTGGCCGAGCAGGCCCTGGCGGCGGCTCAGCGGATCGCGAGCACATCATGAGCTGGGGAGCACCGCGCCCGGGTGGCATCGAGCTGGACGGTTTCGCCCGAGCGACCTACGACTACGACGGTCGCGTCCACGACGTCTACCGGGCCGGATCAGGCCCGGGGGTGATCGTGATCCACGAGATCCCCGGGGTCACGCCCAACGTTGCCGCGTTCGGCCGACGGGTCGCCGATGCGGGCTTCACCGCGGTGTTGCCTTCGTTGTTCGGCACACCGGGCAAGCCGGTCAGCGTCCGCTACATGCTGGGGCAGGGAACGCGGGCCTGTGTCTCGCGCGAGTTCGCGATCTGGGCGCTCGGGCGCACCTCGTCGGCCACGGTGTGGTGCCGGGCGTTGGCCCGTGACGTGCATGAGGAGCTGGGGGGGCCGGGGGTCGGCGCCGTGGGCATGTGCCTCACCGGTGGCTTCGCGCTGGCGATGATGGTCGACGACCACACGGTCGCCCCGGTGCTCAGCCAGCCGTCGTTGCCCCTCGGGCTCACCGCATCGCGGAAGGCCGCGGTCGGACTCTCCGCCGAGGACATCGCCGCGGTGCAGTCCCGGGCGGCAGGCGGTTGCGACGTGCTCGGGCTTCGCTTCACCGGTGACCCGTTGGTCCGCGCCGCCCGCTTCGACACGTTGCGCACCCTGCTCGGCGACCGCTTCATCGGTGTCGAGATCGACTCGTCGAAGGGCAACGCCCACGGCATCCGGGCCCAGGCTCACAGCGTGCTGACCGAAGACCTCGTCGACGAGCCGGGTCATCCGACCAAGGATGCCCTCGACCAGGTCCTCGACTTCTTCGCCACCCGTCTGAAGGGCTGATCGTCAGCTGACCGAGGCCACCGCGGTGGTCTTGGCGGTCTTGTAGTCGGCCTTGCCGTTGGGGGCCCTGGGGATCTGGGTGACGAACACGACCCGCTTCGGCGCCTTGTAAGCGGCCAGGTCGCGCTTGCAGCCCGCGATGATGTCGGCCTCGGCGACGGTCGCGCCGGCGGCAACCGACACCACCGCAGTGATGGCCTCGCCGAACTTCTCGTCGGGCACGCCCACGACGAGGCAGTCCTCGACGCCAGCGACCCGCTTGACGGCCTCCTCGACCTCTTCGGGGTAGACCTTCTCGCCGCCGGTGTTGATGCACTGCGATCCGCGGCCGAGCAGCGTCAGCGCGCCGTCGGCCTCGACGATGGCCCAGTCGCCCGGGAACGAGTAGCGCACCCCGTCGATGACCCTGAACGTGCGGGCCGACTTCTCGGGGTCCTTGTAGTAGCCGAGGGGGACGTTGCCCCCGGCGGCCACCAGCCCGGCTTCGCCGCTGCCCGGCACGACCTGGCGACCATCCTCGGTGAACACCTTGGTGGTGGGCATCTGGTTGAACTTGGCGGTGGCCGGCGGGACGCCCTTCATGGACACCGCCATCCCCATCGAGCCCTCGGTCGAGCCGATGGCGTCGACGAGCACGACCTGCTCGATGCGATCGAGGAGCTGCTCTTTCACCTCGGCGGTCCACATCACGCCCGAGCTGATGATCATCTTCAGCTCGGAGGTGTCGTAGGGCTCACCCTTGTCGGCAGCCTCGTCGAGGGCGCGGATCATCGGCTTGGCGAAGGCGTCGCCGACGATGACGATGTTGGTCGCGTGCTCGCGCTGCGCGGTGGCCCACAGCTCGTGGGAGTCGAGCGAACGTCCCGTCAATGTGACCACGCATCCGCCGGCGAGCTGGGTGATGAACCAGCCGAGCCAGGCGCCGGTTCCGTGCATGAGGGGACAAGCGGGGATCGCGATCGGGAGCGAGCCGCCGGCATCGACGATGCTCTTGACCAGCGGGCCGATCTGCTGAGGATCGGTGGGTGGGGCGAGACCGATGAGCGGGAAGCCGCCCACGACGAAGCCCTCCGTCATCCCGCCCATGGCGTACATCACGCCCTTGGGCATGCCCGTGGTGCCGCCCGTGTACAGCATGTAGACGTCGTTCTCGTCTCGCGTGATGCGAGGCGCCGGCGCTGCTCCGGCGAGGGCGTCCTCGTAGGCCACGGCGCCCTCGACGCGCCCGGTGTCGCCGTCGTCGACCTCGATCAGCAGCTTGAGCTTCGGGAGCCTGCCCCGCACCCGCTCGACGCGGTCGCCGAGCGACGAGTGGAACACCAGTGCCTCGGCGTCGGCGTTGTCGAGCAGGTACCAGAGCTCTTCGTCGAGGTAGCGGTAGTTGACGTTGACAGGCACGTAGCGCTGCTTGAAGGCGCCGAACTGTGCCTCTTGGTACTCGTTGGAGTTGTACAGGTACAGGCCAACCTTGCTGTCGGGCTGGAGCCCCGCTCCGGCCAGGACTGAGGCGGCGCGGGAGGCGCGGTCCTCGTACTCGCGCCAGGTGCGGCGGGTGTCGCCGTGCACGACGGCGGGCTGGTCCCCGATCGCGTCCGCGATCTGCTCCCACACGGTGGCGAAGTGCATCTCCATGGCGGTCCCCCCGACAAGCCGGCGTGCTGGAAGCAGGAACGCTAGGTCATGAGAAGCGAGTGACGAACCCACGCCGGCGAAACACGTGGAGCATGTGCACCACGTAGGCGATCGACAGCGCCAGGCCCACGATCGACCCGATGATGCCGAGCACGATCTGGTCCCATGGCACGCCGCCACCGTCGAGCAACTGGCGCAACGCGATGAACGCGTGCGTCGTTGGCAGGAGGCGGGCCAACGGCTGCAGGACGCCGGGGATGGCGTCGATCGGGTTGAAGACGCCGCTCACGGCCATCACGACGAAGTTGATGCCCCAGGCCAGGATCTCGGCGCTCTGCCCGAAGCGCAGCATCAGGCCGATCACGACGAACGCGATGGCCCACCCGCTCACCAGCAGGATCAGCGCGATCGGCAACAAGCCCCAGCCCTCAGACGACAGGTTGAAGCCGAAGAACACCATGGCGGTGATGCTGAGGGTGATGAGCGCGAGCACCAGCTTCAAGAGGCCGAACACCCCGACCCCGGTCACGTACTCGGTCTCGGTCACCGGCGTGACCATCATGTTGAGCAGGTTGCGGCTCCAGGTCTCTTCCATGAAGCCGGTGTTCAGCGCGATCTGCGTCTGGAACAGGATGTGGAACATGACGATGCCGGCAAGCAAGTAGGTGGCGCCGGCCTGCGAGGTGCCGTTGGACCGGGCGATGTAGGTGCCGAGCGATCCCCACAGCAGCACGTCCATCAGCGGCCAGAACGCGATGTCGAACCAGCGGTTGGGGCTGCGCCACAGCACGTAGGCGTGGCGGCGCACGATCGTCTTCACCCTGATGCCGTTCACAGCTCGTCTTCCGGGTGGATGGCCACGCCTGCGAGGTGGAGGAAGACGCCCTCGAGGTCGTCATGGCCGTAGTCGGCGGCGATCTCGGCGGGGCTGGCGTTGGCGACCACCTTGCCCCCGGCCAGGAACACGACCCGCTCGGTGAGCTGCTCGACCTCGCGCATGTCGTGGCTCGTGAGGAGCAGAGCAGTGCCGTCCGAGCAGACGTCGAGCAGCCCGGCCCGCACGCGCTGAGCGACGTCGGGGTCGAGCGAAGCTGTCGGCTCGTCGAGGACGAGCAGCGCGGGCTTGTGCAGCACGGCCTTGACGATGCCGACGAGCGTGCGCTGCCCGGACGACAGCTCGTTGCACATGCGCTCGGCGAGGTGGCCGACCTTGAAGCGCTCGAGCCCGGCGGCCACGGCGGCTTCGTGATCGGCCAGCCCGTACAGCCCGGCGAACACGCCCAGGGCTTCCCGCACGCGCAGACGGTCGGGGAGGGGCAGGTAACCCGCGGCGAAGCCGACGTGCCCCATGGCCTTCGACCGGCTTTTCGGGAGGCGGTGGCCAGCGATCTCGATCGTGCCCTCGTCGGGAGTGATGGCGCCGAGGAGCATCAGCAGCGTCGTGGTCTTGCCCGCCCCGTTCGGCCCGAGCAGCGACACGCGTTCGCCGGCACCGACGAGCACGTCGACGCCGTCGACGGCTTGCACCGTTCCGAAGCGCTTCCTGAGCGCGCGAGCTTCGAGTACGTACCCCACGACCGGTCAGTCTCGCGGACGTGACCCGCCCGCCGACCCCGAATTGCAGCAGCGGTGACCGCGAAGCTCACGTTCGCAGCCGCCGGCTCGGCCCCCACCCAGCGCAGGGCGGGTCAGTGGCCGTTGACGCTCCAGTGCCATGGCTCGGGCGGATAGTTGTAGAAGCCGAACCGGGAGGCGTTAGCTGCGAGCCACCGGTATCCGGGGTTGCTGTGACTGGTGATCGCTGCACCGTTCCACTCGAAGTCGATGGCGAGGCCGATCTCGTGCATCGACGTGCCCGGGCGGGCCGTCGGGGGGCTGCACGAGCTCGGCGGGGCGTCGAAGATCGCGTACTGGCTCGTGCCGCAGTTCTGTCGGCGCAGGTTGATCTGGATCTGCGGCGAGCGGAACCCTGAGCCGCCGAGGTTGATGCCGGCGGCGGAGGCGGCGCCGAGCATCGCGTCGACGCGGCTGGCGATGGAGGCGTTCACCCAGAACCCGCGGACGCTGACGATGCTCACCCCGGGAGGCGCGCCGTTGCCGCTGCCCTTGCCGCCAGTCGATCCCCCGCCCCTTGACGCTGCGGCCGCCCGCAACCGTGCGATCTCGGTCGCGAGTGCGGACTGCGCGTCGGACACCGCCTTGGTCAGCTGCGCGTCGATGGCGGCGAGCTGCGTGGACTGGGCCTCGGTGGCCGACACCTGGTCCTCGACCTTGGAGGCGAGGCGCTGCTGGCGGTCCTTGGCCGCTTGCAGATCGGCCAGCGCGGCGACGGCCGCCTCCTTGGCGGCGGCAGCATCGGCGGCTGCCTTCGATGCCGCTCGCCGTTCGGCGACGAGGTCCTTGCGGGTGGCGTCAAGGTGGCCGACCACGTCGAGGTTGCGCTGATTGGCGTAGTCGAGCAACCCCCGGCGCATGGCCACGTCGGGCTGTGAGGACGTCACGAACAGCTCGACGAGGGATGTTCCCGAGGGGTTGACGTAGGCATCGAGCGCGATCTCGTGCGAGCGAGTCACCAACTGGGTGAGCTGGTTCTGCGTCGCCGTGAGGTTCTGGTCAGCCTGGGTGCTGGTCTTCACCGCGGCGTCGGCGGCCTGGGCGGCCGCCGCGGTGATCGCCGCCTGGTCCTGAACGTTCTCATCCAGCGTGGCCAAGGCCTCCTGGACCTGCTGGGCGTTGGCCTTGAGGACGTCGAGCTTGCCTGCGACCTGGGCCCGCTGGCGGCGGATGGCGACCTGCTGGGCCTGCTTGGCCTTCAGGTCGTCGCTCGCCTTCGAAGCCGTGGCCCAACCCGCGGGGACGAGCGAGATCAGCGTGACCACGGCAATGGCGAGCATCGCCTTGCGGCGAAGCGAGGGGGGCGGACACAGAGGTTTTGGGCGGCGCTCGGGCATGAAGCTCCCCGGAGTCGGTCCGCCCGCTCTTGTTGTCACCCTAGTCAGGGAGGCTCCGAAGAGGTGTGACACCCCACCCGTAGAATGGGGCGACTATGAGCGGAGCCCCGCCGGTCGACGGCCTCAACCCAGATCAGCTCGATGCCGTCATGCACGGCGGTGGGCCACTGCTGATCATCGCCGGCGCCGGCTCGGGCAAGACCCGGGTGCTCACCCACCGGATCGCCCACCTCATCGGCGAGCACGGCGTCAGCCCGTTTCGCATCCTGGCCATCACGTTCACCAACAAGGCCGCCGACGAGATGCGCCAGCGGGTCGAGGCGCTGGTCGGGCCGGTGGCCCAGAAGATGTGGGTCAGCACGTTCCACTCGGCGTGCGTGCGCATCCTGCGCCGTGACGCCAAGCGCCTCGGCTACCCGTCCAACTTCAGCATCTACGACCAGTCCGACGCGCAGCGCCTGACGGGCTACGTCATCCGCGACCTCAGCCTCGACGCCAAGAAGTTCACGCCCCGCGGTGTGCACGCCACCATCAGCGCGGCCAAGAACGATCTGGTCGACCCCGCGCAGTACGCCGAGCGGGCCCGCACCATCTTCGAGCGCAAGATCGCCGAGGTCTTCACCGAGTACCAGGCCCGCCTCGCCAAGGCCGGGGCCATGGACTTCGACGACCTGCTCACGGTCACCGTGCGCTTGTTCCGCCAATGCCCCGACGTGCTCGAGAGCTACCAGGAGCGCTTCGAGCAGATCCTCGTCGACGAGTACCAGGACACCAACCGCGCCCAGAACGAGCTCGTGCTGTTGCTGGCGGCCAAGCACGGCAACGTCTGCGTCGTCGGCGACTCCGACCAGTGCCTGCCGCCTGGGTCACTCGTCTCGACGCCGACCGGGCCCGTCCCGATCGAGCAGTTGCGGGTCGGTGATCTCGTGCTCGGGACGGCGGGTGGGGGCCACGTCAGGCCGGCTCCCGTCACGTTCGTCAAGGAGGGCATCGGCTCCGAGCCCCTCGTCGTCGTGTCTGCCGGCGGCCGCACGGTCCGGGCCACGTCAGGCCACGTGGTCCCTCTCCGGCTGACCTTCGAACCCGGCCAGCACCTCGTGTACCTGATGTACCGAGGGGACCGCGGCTACCGCGTCGGGCGGTGCACCTCCATGCGGAGCCGACGGGTGAACGGGCCTGACATCGGCATCCGTGTTCGCTGCAACCAAGAGCACGGCGACGCGATGTGGATCCTTGGGGTCTTCGGGACCTTGGAGGAGGCTGCGTTCGTCGAGTCGCTGTACGCCGCGCGGTACGGGTTGCCGACGGCGTGCTTCCACGGTGTCGGCCGCGATCTCGCCATGAGCGAGCCATGGCTCGAGCG
Organism: Acidimicrobiales bacterium; assembly: GCA_038244535.1. Lineage (GTDB taxonomy): Bacteria > Actinomycetota > Acidimicrobiia > Acidimicrobiales > Ilumatobacteraceae > JBBRTJ01. The sequence continues at coordinate 66,672 of JBBRTJ010000003.1, forward strand.
TCTCTTCGCCGAGTTGGACACGACGGTTGGCGCCAAGGCACTCCTGGATGCTTTGACGCTTGACCCCGACCAACCTCACTACCGGCCTCAGAACGGCGTCCGGTGCCAGACGGTCAACCTCACGATGTTCTCGGATCGGCGGCCGGGTGGTGCGGGCTACCACCGGGTGCAGTGGAGCTCGAACCGGGCTGACGTTGCTCAACGGCTCGTGGCGGCGGGTCTCCCCGTGCGGGGAACGGGCTCGGGTAGGACGGCGTGGCGGGTCGAGGTCTCGCGCAAGGACTACGTCGAGGCACTTGGGGTGGCGAAGCTCATGGCCGCTGGCGCTGGACTAGAGATCCGTCGGCGACTCCAGGTCGAGCACACCGTGTACGAGCTTCAGCCGATCGCCAACCTCGTACCGGGGATGAAGGTCCTCGTCGAGGATGAAGGATCCTTCGTCGAGGCGACCGTCGACACCGTTGGCCGTCAGGACCACAGCGGCCCGGTGTACGACCTCGAGGTCGAGGGCAACCACACCTACGTCGCCGACGGGGTGCTGGTGCACAACTCGATCTACCGATTTCGAGGTGCGGACATCTCGAACATCTTGCAGTTCGAAGATGCGTTCCCTGATGCCACGGTCATCACGCTCGAGCAGAACTACCGGTCGACCCAGACCATCCTCGATGCGGCCAACGCCGTCATCGATCACAACGTCGGGCGCAAGCCCAAGGTGCTGTGGACCGACAGCGGCGCCGGTAACAAGATCGTGCGCTACCACGCCGACGACGAGGGTGACGAGGCTCAGTGGGTCGCCCACACCGTGCAGCGACTGCACGACGGGGGTGAGGCGACGTGGGGCGAGCAGGCCGTCTTCTACCGCACGAACGCCCAGAGCCGCGTGCTCGAAGAGGTGTTCATGCGGGCCGGGGTGCCCTACAAGGTGGTGGGGGGCACCCGTTTCTACGACCGGCGAGAGATCAAGGACGCGCTGGCCTACCTGAAGGCAGTGGTCAACCCGGCCGACGAGGTGAGCGTCAAGCGGGTGCTCAACTCGCCCAAGCGCGGGATCGGCGACACCACCGTCGGCAGGCTCGACGTCTGGGCCTCGGCCCATGGCCTGCCCTTCATGGATGCGCTGAGCTCGGCGCCGGAAGCCGGTGTCATCGGCCCCGCGGCGCGTGGCATCAGGCAGTTCCTCGAGTTGCTCGACGACGTCCGCACCGACGAGCTGGTCCGTCCGGCCGAGGTGCTGTCGCGCGTGCTGTCCCGGTCTGGATACCTCGCCGAACTGGAAGCCGAGAACACCGTCGAGTCGGCCGGCCGCATCGAGAACCTCGACGAGCTCGTAGGAGCCGCGCAGGAGTACGACACCATCGACGAGTTCCTCGAGCGCGTGGCGCTGGTGGCCGACACCGACCAGCTCGATGGTGACCGCAGCAAGGTCGTGCTCATGACGCTGCACTCCGCCAAGGGCCTCGAGTTCCCGGTGGTGTTCCTCGTCGGCTGCGAGGAGGGCGTGTTCCCTCACATGCGCGCCCTGACCGAGCCCGAGGAGCTCGAAGAGGAGCGCCGCCTCGCCTACGTCGGCATCACGCGGGCGCGGCGCCGGCTGTTCGTGAGCCACGCATGGAGCCGGTCGCTGTTCGGCACCACCCAGTACAACCCGCCGAGCCGGTTCCTCGACGAGATCCCGGCCGAGCTGATCGAGAGCGCCGGAGGTGGCGGGCGACGGACCTCGGGGCGATCGTCGTACCGCAACGACGGCGGCGGTCGCCGTGACGGTTGGGGAAGTGGCTCCGGGAGCGGGTCGGGCGGCCGGCGTTGGTCTGACGACGACGAGGACGGCGGCCGGGTGTTCGGCGCCGGGACAGGAACCGCGGTCGGCGGCTCACGGTCGAGCACCACGAGCGGCGGCGGCCGCCACGGGGGAGCGGGGCGTGCGTTGGCCGATGCCGGCCGCGAGCGGATCGTCGACGCCGCGCTGCGGGCGGGCGAGCGCGGCGCGGCTACCACCACGGGTGCCGAGCAGTTGGGGCTGCGGGTGGGCGACGACGTCCGTCACGCCACGTTCGGCGAGGGCGTGATCCTGCTGCTGCGCGGCGATGGCGACAAGGCCGAGGCCACGGTCCGCTTCCGCGGCAAGGGCGAAAAGACCCTGCTGCTGTCGTGGTCGCCCCTGGAGAAGCTGTGAGCCGCCCGCTCGCCCGCCTCCGGGTCGGGTTCGGCCGCAACCACACCCTGGGCTCGATCCTGGCATCGCTGGCCTCCATCCACGGCACGACCACCATGTACGAGGAGCACGGCGGCAACGGGCCGGTGAGCTACCGCAGCGCTGCCGATCAGGTCGAGCGTTGGGCCGCCGCCATCCACGCCCGCATCGCGCCCGGCGATCGCGTCGTGCTCGCCACCACCAACGGCTACGCCCAGTTCCTGCTGTCGCTAGCGGTGTGCCGTGCCGGGGGCATCGCCGTGCCGGTCAACCCCCACATGAGCGAGCACGAGGTTGACCACGTCATCGCCGACGCTGCGGCGGCGCTGGTGCTGCGCTCGGCGAGCGAGCTCCCCGACGCTCCGCCGCAGCGATGGACCGCGGGCGCCTCGCCCGGCGACGTGGCCGCGCTCTTCTACACCTCGGGCACCACGGGCAAGCCCAAGGGAGTCGAGCTGACCCACCGCGGGTTGCTCGGCTCGGGACCCCGGTCGGCTCTCGTCAACCTGCCCCTCCGCCACGACGAGGCCGTCCTGGCCCTGCCGGTCGCCCACATCATGGGGTTCGTGGCGCTGCTCGGCTGCGCATGCGCCGGGGTGCCCGCCTACTCGTTCGAGCGTTTCTCACCGACTGCGGTGCTCGATGCGATCGAACGCCGCAGGGCGTCGATGTTCGTCGGCGTGCCGGCCATGTACCGCCTGCTGATCGAAGCCGGCGCCGAGCGCCGTGACCTCACCTGCGTGCGGGTGTGGGCCAGCGGCGCCGACGTGATGCCCGACGATCTCGCCCGCCGGTTCCAGCAGATGGGAGCGATCGCCACGTTGCCGGGCGTAGGCCCCGTTGGCGACGCGCTGTTCGTCGAGGGCTACGGCATGGCGGAGCTGGCCGGTGCGGTCGCGGTCAGGGTTGCTCCTCCGGTGCGGATCCCGCTGCTCGAACGCCTCTTGCCTGGCGACGCGCTGGGCCAGGCGCTGCCGGGGTACCGGCTCAAGATCGTCGACGAGGACGGCAACACGGCCCGCCCCGGTGCCACCGGAGAACTGTGGGTCAAGGGTCCGGGCGTCACCGTGGGCTACTGGGGCAACGAGGCGGCCAGTGCCGATGCCCTGACCGGCGACGGTTGGCTCCGCACCGGCGACCTCGCCGCCAAGGGGCCGTTCGGCACGATCCGCTTCGCGGGCCGGGCCAAGGACGTCATCAAGCACGGTGGCTACTCCGTGTACGCCCTCGAGGTCGAGGCCGCGCTGGTCGCCCATCCCGCAGTGGCCGAGGCGGCAGTGCTCGGCCTGCCCGACGAGATGAAGGGTGAGGTGCCGGTCGCCGTAGTCCGCCTCGTTGCTGATGCTGGCCCTGAGGTCGACCCTGCCGTTCTCATGGTGTGGGCCGCCGAACGCTTGGCCGACTACAAGTGCCCGCGCCAGATCGTCATCGTCGACGACCTCCCCCGCACCGGCAGCGCCAAGGTCAGGAAGGCCGAGCTGCGCGCCCTGTTCGTCGACTGACGCCGGTCGCTTCGGGGTCAGGGACTGGTTGCCGGACGCTGCTGTGCGGCAGGAGCAGGGGGCTTGCCTCCCACGCGCAGGTTGACGAGCCGGTTCAGCAGATCGAACCAGAACGGTGCTCCGAACGACGCGGCGATGCCGACCATGACGATGCCGAGAAGGTGGGGCACGAGCGCCCAGGTCAACCCCGGCCACGCGTTGGCGTTCCAACCGACTGGCAGTCCGAGGTCGCCCAACTGGGCGAAGCTCGCGGCTGGCGCAGTCGTCGTGGCTGTGGTCCCGGACGGAACCGTCGGGGTCACAGGCGCGGCAGCCGTCGGTGGGGGCGTCAGCGTGGTGGCAGTCGTCGAGCCGCTCACTGTGGTGGCCGTGGTTGGTGCGACTCGATCGACGACGACGGAGGCGGCCACCGCACTGGTCCGGTCGCGCAGACCAGCGTCGTGCCACAGGGCCATGGCCACCGTGGTGCCCGAGATGTTGAGCGCCGCCGCGATGAACAGTCCGAGCCCGAGCATGATCCACTGCGCCTTGCGCGAGTACCAGCCCGAGACCCGGGCCATCTCCCGGTCGTACCAGTCCTCGACGTGGTGACGGAACGCGTCGACGTCGTCCCCGGCGGTGTTCCAAAGCGGCGTCAGGATCGCACCGAGGCGGGGCTCGGCGGCCCCGACCTTGGCCACCGCAGCGCCGACGCTTGCGGCCGCTTGGTTGGCGTGAGTGATGAGTGGCGCCGTGACGAGGCTCTGGCCGAAGCTCTGCACGTTCTTCCCCGAGCCAACCCACTGACCGCTCAACGCAGGGGCCATGGCGTCATTCGCGTTCGTGAGGGTGAGCAACTGGGCTTCTACGTCGGCGGGGGTGCCGAGCAGTGCGCCGACGAGTGCTTCGCCCTTCGGATCACCAACGAGGGCCTGCACGAAGGCCTTCGGGGCGCTCTTGGCCGTGGTCCACATCGAGTCGAGCTGCGTACGGGTCGGCCCCGCAGGTGTGGCGCCGATGCGGGCGTCGATGGTCGCCTTGTCGGGCAGGAACCGCATCACCGCGGCCTCGCTCGCGAACGCGGTGTCGAACAGCGCGGCCGTGAAGGTGACGGCGTCGATGTACGAGGGCGTGTGCCCCTTGGCCGCGGCGGAGGGGCTGGCCAGCGAGGTGATGAGCGGGTGCTGGAGCACCTGGGCGGCGAGCGGACCCGGTTCGGGCTTGCGCATGCGCAGCAGTTGCCACGGCTTCCACCACGGCGTCGACTGGCGAGGAGCGAGGCTCACGCCGTCAAGCATCCGTGCGATGCCGGCCTCGAGGTTCTGCGCGCGCAAGTGGAGCACACCCGCGATGATCTCCGTCGTCGAGGAGACGATGACCGCAGTGATGGCGAACACCAGCACGACGCCGATGCCGACTTGGAGGATCGGGTCCATGTCGAGCTCCTCTCTCGCCGTCGCCCCGGACGGCACGCGCATGTTCGCGCGTTCGCAACGACGCCCGCCGAGTGGTCAACCTGCGGTGGTGCCTGGCGGAGCGGTCGTCGTCGTGGGCGCTGCGGTCGTGGTCGTCGGCGCCACAGTCTTGGGTTCCTTCAGGTTGACGACGACGTGGTCGTCGCCCGTGATGTTGACTCGGTACTGCGTGAGGCCGGTGCCGTCGGCGGGGAAGCGCGTGCCGGTGCAGGGGTCGACGAACTGCGCGGGCGCCGGGTCCCACTGCGTGGCGCAGGCCAGGGGCGCGCCGGGCGCGGCTGCCTCGATTGCGAACCACTTGCTGAGCGGATCGGTGCCGAGGTGCTGCACCCACAGGTAGCGCTGACCACCGATGAGCAGGTCGGGGTAGAGCACCGGACCGCGACGGGCGATCTCGCCCGCCCGACTCTCGGCGAGACCGAGGTCGAACGCCTCGTCACCGATCTTGACCTTGGTCTTGCCCGACTCGGCCTGGTTCGTGGTGAGCACCGCGACGCCCCACAAGATGGCGAACAGAGCGGCGATGGCGACGATCCCGCCGAGCACGGGGACCAGGGCGCGCTGCACCGGCGTTTTGAGGGTCATCGGCACCCGCTTAGTATCACCGCTCCGTGAAGCGCCCTTACCGCGTCGTCGTTGCCAAGCCGGGTCTCGACGGCCACGATCGTGGCGCCAAGGTCATCACGCGGGCCCTGCGGGACGCCGGTTTCGAGGTCATCTACACGGGGCTGCACCAGACGCCTGAGCAGATCGCCGAGACCACGCTGCAAGAGGATGCGGACGCAGTGGGGCTGAGCCTGCTGTCGGGCGCCCACCTGACGCTGTTCCCCCGGGTGATCGAGGAGCTGCGATCCCGTGGTCTCGACCACGTGGTCATCTTTGGCGGGGGCGTCATCCCCAACCCCGACATCGAGGTGTTGAAGACCCAGGGCGTTGCCGCCATCTTCGGACCCGGTTCACCCCTGCATGAGATCGCCAGCTGGCTCGAGCGCGAGCTCGACGCCCGAGAGGAGCACTGAGCGCGTGGATCTGTTCGAGTACCAGGGCAAGCAGTACTTCGCCCGCTTCGGCATCCCGGTGTCCCCGGGTGGGGTGGCCGTCACCGTTGACGAGGCGGTGGTCCAGGCCGACGCCGCGGGCTACCCGGTCGTGGTGAAGGCCCAGGTCCAGGTCGGTGGTCGCGGCAAGGCCGGCGGCATCAAGCTGGCCGACAACGCCGACGAGGTCCGCCTCCATGCCGGGAACATCCTCGGCATGGACATCAAGGGTCACCTCGTCAAGCGGGTGTGGGTCGAGCACGCCTCCGACATCGCCGAGGAGTACTACGTCTCGTTCACCCTCGACCGGGCGGCCAAGCAGCACCTGATGATGCTGTCGGCGCAGGGCGGCGTCGAGATCGAGGTGGTCGCCGAGACCGACCCCGATGCCATCGTGCGCCGTCACATCGACCCCGTCGTCGGCCTCACCGAGCAGGGGGCGCGCACCGCGGTGGAAGCGGCCAAGCTCAACCCGGCCGCGCTCGAAGGGGCGACGGACATCCTGTTGAAGCTCTACCGCTGCTTCGTCGACGGCGACTGCGACCTGGCCGAGATCAACCCGCTGATCCTGCGACCAGACGGTGGGGTGCACGCCCTCGATGCCAAGGTCAGCCTCGACTCGAACGCCGACTTCCGCCACCCCGAGTGGGCCGAGTACAAGGCGACCGAGGAGCTCGACGAGCGCGAGCAGCTCGCCCGTTCGAAGGGCCTGCAGTACATCGGTCTCGACGGCACGGTCGGCATCATCGCCAACGGCGCCGGCCTGGCCATGAGCACGCTCGATGTCGTCAACCAAGTGGGGGGCAAGGCGGCCAACTTCCTCGACATCGGTGGCGGTGCCAACGCCGACCTGATGGCTGGGGCGCTCGAGGTCATCAACTTCGACGAGAACGTCAAGAGCATCCTCATCAACATCTTCGGTGGCATCACTCGCGGTGAGGAGGTCGCCAAGGGGATCGTCGAGGCGCTCGGTCGGGTCACCCTGCGAGCCCCGATCGTCATCCGCCTCGATGGCACCAACGCCGCCGAGGGTCGCGAGATCCTGGCCAACGCCGGGATCCCCGAGTCGGTCCTCACCAGCAAGCCCACCATGCTCGAAGCTGCGCGCGCTGCCGTGGCTCTCGCCAACGCCTGAGAGGAACGAGACCACCGCCATGGCGATCTTCGTCAACGAGAACACCAAGGTCATCGTCCAAGGCCTCACGGGCGGGCAGGGCAAGTACCACGGCCTGCGCAACCGGGCCTACGGCACCCAGGTCGTCGCTGGGGTGACGCCCGGCAAGGGCGGCACCGACGTCGAAGGCATCCCGGTGTTCGACACCGTGGCCGAAGCCGTCGCCGCCACCGGGGCCGACGCCTCCTTCGTGGCCGTCCCGCCGAAGGCGGCCTCGGCGGCCATCCTCGAGGCCGCGGCTGCCGGCGTCGGCTTCATCGTCTGCATCACCGAGGGCATCCCAGCCCAGGACGAGGCTCGCGTCTTCAACACCTTGGTCCAGAGCTACCCGGACAGTCGCCTGCTCGGTCCGAACTGCCCCGGCATCATCAGCCCAGGCAAGTGCAACATCGGCATCACCGCCGGCGAGATCGCGCTCCCGCCCGTTGCCGGCCGGCCCTCGGTCGGCATCGTGAGCCGTTCGGGCACCCTCACCTACCAGGCGCTGTACGAGTTGAAGCTGCAGGGGATCGGCGTGTCGACCTGCGTTGGCATCGGCGGCGACCCCGTGCCCGGCACGAACTTCATCGACTGCCTCAGCCGCTTCCAGGACGACCCGGAGACCGCCGCCATGATCATGATCGGCGAGATCGGCGGGTCGGCCGAGGAAGAGGCGGCCGAGTTCATCAAGGCCCACGTGACCAAGCCGATGAGCGCCTACATCGCCGGGGTGACCGCCCCGGCCGGTAAGAAGATGGGCCACGCCGGCGCCATCGTCAGCGGCGGCAAGGGCACCGCCCAGGGCAAGATGGACGCCCTGCGGGCTGCCGGCGTGCAGGTGGGCCTCAACCCCACCGAGGCCGGCGAGCTGATGGGCCAGATCGTCAAGGGCCTCTGACTGTCAGGTCAGGGCCACTGACGCGGTGCCCGTCGTCGACCCCAGCGGGTCGACGAGGATCGTCCACGTCCCGGTGGCGTCGAGCGTGAAGGGACCAACGGTGAGGCTGCCACTGCACGTGCCCCCGAACGTCAACGTGGTGCCGTTGGGCCGCATCGCCGACACGTGGAGGGCGTCGCAGCCGGTGAAGGTCGAGCCCGTGACCGTGATGGTGCGGGCCTGACCGCTGGTACCCGACCAGGTGAACAGGGCGTTCTTGCCCGGCGTGGTTGACGTGACCGTCTTGGCCGCGCCGCCGACGGTGATGGTTCCCGTCTGGTCGACGACGTTGTAGGCGGTGACGCTGGCTTGGCCGGTGGTGGCACCGAGGGGGTTGACGAGCACGGTCCAGGTGCCGGTGGCGTCGAGGGTGATGGTGTCGATGAAGGCGGCGCTGCTGCAGGTGCTCGTGCCGGCGAGGGCGGTGCTGTTGGGTCGCAGGAGGGTGACGAAGTAGGCGTCGCAGCCGGTGAAGGTTCCGCCGGTGGCGTTGATGCTGATGCGCTGGCCGGTGGTTCCGGTGAAGGTGCCGGTGAAGTTCTTGCCGGGTGTGGCGGACGTGAACGTGACGGGGGTGCCCAGCGTCAGTGCCGCCGTCTGATCGGTGACCGTGTACACAGCGACGGTCGCGTGCCCCGTTGTGGCCCCCAACGGGTCGACGAAGACCGTCCAGGTGCCGGTGGCGTCGAGGGCGATCGCATCGATGAAGGCGGTCGCCGAGCATGTGCCGACCACCGCGAGCGTGGTTCCCGTCGGACGAAACAACGAGATGTGGACGGCGTCGCAGCCGGTGAAGGTTCCGCCCGTGACGTTGACGCTGATGCGCTGGCCGGTGGTGCCCGAGAACGTGTACGACGCGTTCAGGCCGGGCTTGTTGCCTGCCACGGTGAACACCTTGGGCGTGCCGTCCGTGGCGATGGTGCCCGTGGCGTCCACGATCTTGGCCAGCGCCACCTTGATGGAGCCGGCGCCGTTGAGGGCGACCAGGTTGACCTGGTAGGTGCCGTTGGCAGGGATGACCGTCTGGTCGAGGAAGTTCGTCGCCAAGCACCCGCCGATCGTGGCCAGGACGGTGCTGTTCGGGTTCAGGATCTGCAGGTTGTTGCTGGTGCAACCAGGCAGCGTGCTGGCCGTGCCGAGCACGGTGTAGTGCTCGCCGGCCTTGGCCACGAAGCCGAACTTGGTGCTCTGGCCCGCCGTGGTGGACGTGACGACGAGTCCTGACGCGCCGGGCGTCATGCTCTTGATCGCGCCGGTGCTGGTGACCTTCACCTTCAGGCTGCCCGTGGCGGTGGGGCCGGCGACCACGCTGACGACGTAGATGCCGGACGCGGTGAGGGTGAGCGCGGAGCCAATGGTGGCGGCCTGACCGCCGCACACCGGGCCGGCGACGACCACGCCACCGGGCTTGGCCAGCGAGACCTGGGCGTCGCAGTTGGTGGTGAACGTGCCCGACGACGTGGTGACGGTGACCACCTGGCCGTTGATCCCCTCGAAGGACACCTTGCCCGTGGTGCCTCCCACGAGGAACGAGAGGTTGCCCACCGCGCCGTTAGGCGTGACGTTGGCCGCCAGCTTGGCCGTGAGCAGGGGCGCGGGGGCGGCGGGATGAGCGCTGGCGGCGTCGTCGGCCGCGAACTGCCCGCCCAGGGCCAGAGCGAGGGTGGCGGCGGCGACCGCTCGGGCACCGGATCTCGTCAAGAGCCGTGACGTGAACATGGCGTTCTCCCCCACTTCCTGAGCAGGCACAACCTGCTGGTGGCGCCCATGCCGTAAACGCTAGTGCGCCGGTACGCTAGCCCTGACCTCGAACGGGGGACAGGGCCGTTCGACCCAACGACGACCGCTACCCTCGGCGCAATGGGTCTCGCCGTGCTTGCGTCGGGGAGCGGGACGATCCTGGAGGCCATCCTCGACGACGGGATCGGCGTCGAGCTGGTGCTGACGGACCGGCACTGCCGCGCCCTCGACGTGGCCGCCGCGGCTGGGGTGCCGGGGGTGCTCGTCGAGCGCGGCGACTACTCGCCCTCGTTCGACCGGCTGACCTACACCGAGGCCGTGGTGGCTGAGCTGACCGCGGCCCGGATCGACCTGGTGGCGATGGCCGGCTTCATGACCGTGCTCGCCGCGCCGATGTTCGCCGTCTTTGCCGGACGAGTCCTCAACACGCACCCGTCGCTGCTGCCGGCCTTCCCCGGCGGCCATGCCGTACGGGACGCGCTGGCCTTCGGCGTGAAGGTCAGCGGCTGCACGGTGCACGTCGCGACCGAACAGGTCGACCACGGGCCGATCCTGGCTCAGGAGGCCGTGCTCGTCGTAGCCGGTGACGACGAGGCGAGCCTGCACGAGCGGATCAAAGCGGTCGAGCGCCGCATCTACCCCCGAGCCATCAAGGAGCTGCTGGCATGACCACCTGGCCGAAGCGTGCACTGCTGAGCGTCTATGACAAGTCTGGCGTCGTCGAGCTCGCCTCGGCCCTGCGCGACCTCGGTTGGGAGCTCGTGTCGAGCGGGGGCACGGCCAAGGTGATCGCAGCGGCGGGCTTGCCAGTGCTCGACGTCGCCGATCTCACGGGCTTCCCGGCGATCCTCGGCCACCGCGTCGTCACGTTGCACCCCGCTATCCACGCAGGGCTCCTCGCCGACCTCGACCAGAGCGATCATCGCGACGACCTCGAGCGCCTCGGCCTGGCACCGTTCGCGCTGGCTGTGGTGAACCTCTACCCCTTCTCGGCCCAGCCCGGCATCGAGATGATCGACGTCGGCGGCCCGACGATGGTGAGGGCGGCGGCCAAGAACCACGCGCACGTGGGCGTCGTCGTCGACCCCGCCGACTACAGCGCGGTCGTTGCCGAGCTGCAGAGCGCCGGTGTGCTGAGCGCAGCAACGCGCCGAGCGCTGGCCCGCAAGGCGTTCGCCCACACTGCGGCCTACGACGCGGCCGTCGTCACCTGGCTCGACCAGACCGACCCTGCGGGCGTGGCGCCGCTGCCCCCGTCGCTGCACCTCGCCCTCGATCTCGCCCAGCCGTTGCGCTACGGCGAGAACCCGCATCAGCAGGGCGCCCGCTACCGGCGCGTCGGCGCCCACTCGTGGTGGGACGACGCGGTGCAGCACGGGGGCAAGGAGCTGAGCTACCTCAACCTGTACGACACCGAGGCGGCCTGGCGGTTGGTCAACGATCTCGGCGAGGGACCGGCGGCGGTGATCGTGAAGCACGCCAACCCCTGCGGGGTCGCCCTGGCCGGTGACATCACGTCGGCCTACCAGCAGGCCCACGAGTGCGACCCGGTGTCGGCGTTCGGCGGCATCGTCGCCCTCAACCGTCGCGTGCCCAAGTCCCTGGCCGAGGCACTAGCACCGGTGTTCACCGAGGTCGTGGTGGCCCCTGGCTTCGACGACGACGCGCTCGAGGTGCTGCTGACCAAGAAGAACCTCCGTGTCCTGACCGCGCTGCCACCGGCCCCGGCCGGGCTCGACGTGCGCCAGGTCGACGGCGGCCTCCTGGTCCAGCAGCCCGACGTGGTGTCGCTCGACCGCACTGGGTGGCAGGTGGTGTCGAAGGGGGCGCCGACCGACGCTCAGTGGGTCGACCTGCTCCTCGGCTGGCGGGTGGTGGCGGCGGTGTCGTCCAACGCCATCGTGGTCACCAACGGCGGCGCCGCCGTCGGGATCGGGGCCGGCCAGCAGAACCGGCTCGACTCGGCTCGCATCGCGGTCGAAAAGGCCGGCTCCCGCTCCCTGGGTGGCGCCTGCGCAAGCGACGCCTTCTTCCCGTTCCGTGACGGTCTCGACGCCGTCGCCGCGGCCGGGGTAGCCGCCGTGATCGAGCCGGGTGGGTCGGTGCGTGATGCCGAGGTGATCGCGGCCGCTGACGAGCACGGCATCGCACTCGTGTTCACGGGGCAGCGCCACTTCCGCCACTGATGTTCGCCATAGCGCTGGCGCTGGCATCGGCGGTGTCCTACGGGGCCGCCGACTTCTGCGGCGGTCACGCGTCTCGGCGCGCCGCCACGTCGACGGTGCTGGTCGCGTCGCAGTTCGTCGGGCTGTTGTGCGTGCTGATCGTCATCCCGGTAGTGGCGTCGGCCACTCCCGGCGTCGTCGATGTGGCCTGGGGCGCGGTCGCCGGCGGGTGTGGCTTCGTCGGGTTGTTCCTGCTCTATCGGAGCCTGGCCCAGGGGGCGATGAGCATCGTGTCGCCCATCACCGCGGTCGTCGCCGCCGCCGTGCCGGTGGTGGCCGGCGTCGCGATGGGCGAGCGACCAGGCATGGTGGCGTTCCTCGGCATCGCGCTGGCGCTGGCTGCAATCGCGCTGGTGAGCAGGACCCCGGCTGACGCAGCCGCGCACCACGTCCGCCTCGGGCCAGGGATCCTCGGCGTGGCACTCGTGGCCGGGCTCGGGTTCGGGCTGTTCTTCGTCGCCCTCGCTCGCACCAGCGACGACACAGGCCTCTGGCCGCTCGTCAGCTCCAAGGCGGTGTCGATCGGGCTGGCCATGATCCTGGCTGCCTCCCAACGGCACCGACTCGTCCCCGTCGGCTCCCGGGCGCTGCAACTCGTCGCGATGACCGGTGTGCTCGACATGGCGGCCAACACCATGTTCCTGTTGGCCACCCGCGAGGGCCTGCTGGCCATCGTCGGCGTCATCAGCTCGCTCTACCCCGCCAGCACCGTCGCCCTGGCCTATGGCGTCGACAAGGAGCGGCTGCATCGCACGCAGGTTGGTGGCCTGCTGCTGGCAGCAGTCGCGGTCGTACTCATCGCCTCGTAGCCACCGGTGAGCCCGGCCACCCTGCCGGGCGGCGTCATGCTAGGAACGTCCTTCGCGCCGACGAGCCGCCTTCGGAGGCTCTGCAGATGCCCGGGATATCCTCGCCGGATGGCCCGAATCGTCGACCTGCTCGCCCAGGGCCTCACGATCTCGTTCGAGTTCGGCCCGCCTCGTACCGATGCCGCTCAGCTCTCGCTCGGGCGCACCATCGCCGAGCTCGAGCCGTTGCACCCGTCGTTCGTGTCGGTCACCTATGGCGCCGGTGGATCGACACGGGAGCGCACGCGTGACGTGGTCACCTGGGTGCGCAAGGAGACCGATCTGACGCCGATGGCCCACCTGACCTGTCAGGGACACACCCGGAGCGAGATCGACGCCATCCTTGACGACTATGCCTCCTCGGGCATCGAGAACATCCTGGCCCTGGGAGGCGACCCGCCCAAGGACCCGGCTGAGGCGCGACCTTCTGACTATGCCTACGCCACCGACCTGCT